>NZ_JAVAXX010000270.1:0-8724 GCF_042709275.1 Bacillus sp. LR_5
CAATACACCGCGTACCTTAATGTTAAGGAAAAATGATTATATCAGGAGGTGACTCCTTATCCTTTGTTGAGAGGATAGGGTTAAATGGACGATATTGACAGTCTGATTTTAATTGGCGTGCTCATTGCTTTAACCGCGTTTTTCGTTGCAAGCGAGTTTGCGATTGTTAGAGTAAGGAGATCCAGAATAGATCAGCTTATCACAGAAGGAAACAAACGGGCGATACTCGCAAGGCGTGTCATTACAGATTTGGATGAATATTTATCCGCATCCCAGCTGGGCATTACATTGACATCAATTGGACTTGGCGTACTGGGTGAACCGGCCTTTGAACGGCTGCTGCATCCACTGTTTGAACCGCTCGGCTTGCCAGACTCGGTTTCACATGCAGCCTCTTTTGCAGTCGCGTACGGCTTGATCACGTTCCTGCACGTTGTTGTAGGTGAACTGGCCCCGAAAACGGTCGCGATTCAAAAGGCAGAACAGCTGACTTTACTGATAGCGGGCCCTTTGCGTTTATTCTATTTGCTCCTGTTTCCGTTTATTTGGATCCTCAATGGATCGGCGCGGCTTTTATGCGGGATGTTCGGTTTGAAGCCTGCGTCAGAACATGATGGTTCCCATTCTGAGGAAGAACTCAGGATGCTGTTATCTGAGAGTTTAAAAAACGGAGAGATTAATCCGTCTGAATATAAATATGTGAATAAGATTTTTGAATTTGATAATCGGATCGCCAAAGAAATTATGATACCGCGGAAGGAAATGGCTGCTGTGTCAACTGAGATGACGATGGCCGAGATGCTTGAAGTCATGCTGAAGGAAAAATACACGCGCTGGCCAGTCACTGATGGAGACAAAGACAGTGTGCTCGGTTTGGTCAATACGAAGCATTTGTTTTCTGATTTGCTGTTTATGACAGAAGAAGAACGAATGAAGATGACGATCCATCCGTATGTGAGGCCGGTCATTGAAGTGATTGAAACGATCCCGGTTCATGACTTGCTGATTAAAATGCAGCGCGAGCGCATTCATATGGCTATATTGTCGGATGAATACGGAGGAACCTCGGGACTTGTGACGACAGAGGATATTCTTGAGGAAATTGTCGGAGAGATCCGAGATGAATTTGATGAAGATGAACAGCCGCTGATCCAAAAGCTTGGCGACGGCCATTATGTGATGGATGGAAAGGTTCGGATCGATCAGGTGAACAGCCTTCTTGGCGCATCGATTCAAGAAGACGTCGATACGATCGGCGGGCTGATATTAAAAGAAAACATCGATATTGAGGCTGGTGAATCCATTCGCATCGGTTCATATACGATAAAGGCGCTGAAGATGGACGGCCGATTAATCAAGCAAATCGATATAAAAGAAGAAGCCGGCAACACAACCGGGATTACGGCGCACCACAAGCTGCCGCTGCCCGAGCCTGTGATGCTGAACAGTGCAACCTTGAGCGAGAAATAAGCTCAAGGTTTTTTTATATTGTGATTGTCCAGCCGCACCAAAATGCAAAAAGCGACCCGCAAAGTGTCAGGCCGATGTACAAGATGCTTTCTTTTACACGTTTGGCCATAAGGAGTTGAATAGTTTCAACGCTGAATGTGGAAAAGGTCGTAAAGGCGCCAAAAAACCCCGTGCCAATGATAAGCGAGACCGAAGCATTTGCAACGTGAAGTCCTGTAAATATTCCGAGCCCGAGAGCTCCGAGAATATTGACTGTCAGTATGCCAATGGGCAGGCTGAGACCTTTGGTTTTGGCGGTTATGACATTGCCAAGCCAGAAGCGAAGCATTGCGCCAAGTCCGCCCCCTATGAAAATACCCGCTAGTGTCATCTTTCCTGCAGCCCCTTTCTTTGCTGAATGCCTGCTATGCGCCGTCCCGCAAAAACACCAATCAGTGCAAATATGATCCCTGATATCAATGAGGCTGCCACATATAAAAGAGCCAATGAGGGTTGTCCTTGCAAAAGCATCACTGTTTCCTTAGAAAACGTGGACATTGTTGTGAAGCCTCCGCAAAAGCCGGTGCCTAAAAAAGCCGACAGCAGAGGCCGTTTTGCACCGATCATAAAAAATCCGGTCAAAATGCCTAATAGAAGGCTGCCTGCCGCATTTTCCAGCCAGGTTGCCGCCGGGAACTGACCGGTGTGTATCCATAAGTTTAATCCGTATCGGAGGCAGGCGCCAAGCGCGCCTCCGATAAAAACCGCGCTATATATTTTCATGTTTGCCATCCTTTATGATGAAATCCGGGTAATCTGTAACGATGCCGTCCACGCCCATGGCTTGTAATTTTGCCGCTGTCTTTTGATTGTTGACAGTCCATGCAAATATGTTTAAGCCATTTTTATGGACGGAGCCGATCATCAGACGGTTGAGCCGTGTGTATTTTATATTGACATAGTTTGCAAAAGAGCGGAAGGCCTTCATCTGATTTCTGGACAGCATGCCAAAGTTGGGCCTTGTAATGACCGCTGTCGGAATCGAAGGATAAAGCTCGCGGAACCTTTGGACGGAGCGGAACTGAAAGGATTGAACAATATTATTGATAGAAAAAGAAAATTGCCCTAATAGCTGTCCCACCTCTTCTTCAATTCCGACTTGAGACGGATGGCCTTTTAGTTCAATTAAAAGGCCGATTTTTTTGTGGTAGCGCTTGAGCACCGCTTTCAGGGTCGGAATACGCTCTCCTTGAAAAGCGGGACCGTACCAGCTTCCTGCATCGAGTTTTTGCAATTCCTCCAAGGTAAAATCCTTAACAAAGCCCGATCCGTTTGTTGTTCGGTCAACCCTGTCATCGTGTATCACAACAATCTGCCTGTCTTTTGTAAGCTGGACATCCAGTTCGATCATATCTGCATTCATTTTCACCGCAAGGTCAAATGCGGCAATCGTATTTTCCGGAGCGTAGCCGGATGCTCCGCGATGGGCAATGATGTACAAGCTAAGTCAGCTCCTCGTATGGGCATTTCTGTTATTGTATCAAATCCATATATGCACCGCGATACAAACTGGTGAATTTTTTCTGCCATATCGGAATGGTCCGGGCTGAGGAATGCGTATAACTAAAAAAAGACACTCAGCGTATCAGAACACATTTCGTCAGAAAATTAGGTCTTTCGACATGTTCACAACAAAATATGATCCTTTATAATAGCAAAAAAGGAGGCGAGATCATGGGAAAAGGGAGAATCAGAGTGGAGGAAAGAATTAAAGCCGAAACGGATGCTGAAATGCAAAAAGCAACTCTCCTTGATCAGACACAAACGAAAAAAGGTAAGTGACTGTCCCTATTGAATCTGGCTGATAGATGAATTGAGAAATGACCCCGGCGTTTCGCCGGGGTTTTGTGCTGCATAAGACATTTAAATGAACATCCTTACGAATATTTTAGTATAATAAACAATTGATTGGGATAGAGGGGAGACAGTCATGCCGGATTATCTGCAGCAGTATTTTACGCTTGATAACATCATACAAATCGGCATCAGCTTGGCGATTTTGCTGGTGTTTCTTATACTTAGAAAATTATTCACAAGATATTTCTTTAACCTGCTTTTTAATTTGACAAACCGGCCGAAAACAGAAATTTTTAAACAGGTGGTTCTGGCGTTTGATAAGCCGGCCAGATGGTTTTTTGTTGCCCTTGGGCTGTTTTTAGCGATCCGGTTTTCACCGTTTTTAGATGAGCAAATGCCGGTCATCAGCAAAATATACCGCTCACTGATTGTGGCGCTCTTGTGCTGGGGTCTTTGTAATTTGACGGCAACATCGTCGTTTATCTTCCATAAAGTTAATCAGCGCTTCGAGCTTGACATGGATGACATTCTGGCCCCGTTTTTATCCAAATTGCTTCGTTTTGTGATCATTGCGCTCAGTGTCAGTGTGATCGCTCAGGAATTCAATTATGATGTCAACGGATTTGTAGCGGGCCTAGGTCTTGGCGGGCTGGCTTTTGCGCTTGCCGCGAAGGATACCATCAGCAACTTCTTCGGCGGTATTATTATTATTACTGAAAAGCCGTTTACAATTGGTGACTGGGTGGAGACGTCGACAGTAACAGGATCAGTCGAGGATATTACCTTTAGGAGCACGAGATTCAGAACAGCACAGGGGGCGCTTGTAACGGTGCCGAACTCTACGCTGTCGATGGAAGCGATCACGAACTGGACAAGAATGACCAAACGCCAGATTACGTTTTCCATCCATGTGTCCTACGCTACGCCGATTGAGAACCTTGAACGCTCCATTCATTCTCTCAGAACAATGCTTTTAGAGCATGAGGGCGTTGATAATGAAACAATCATGGTCAACTTTGATACGTTTGCCGACAGCTACTACAATTTATTTTTTAACTTCTATACAAAAACGACAGTTTGGGCTGAAAACCTTAATATTAGAGAGGATATCAACTATAAAATTATTGAGATTTTAGGTGCAGAAGGTGTCCAGTTTGCATATCCCGGCCAAATGGTTGTTGTCAAGCAAAAGCACGAAAGCGACCCATTCCAGGTGAATCTAAATAAAGAGGAAAAGGAACGGGCTTAAAAGAGAGACTTCGTCTGACAGAGGCGGAGTCTTTTTCATGGTAAAATAAGAGAAAAAGGCGGTGTTGAGTTGGAAGCATTCAAAAATATTCTACATGAAGCACAGAGAATTGTTGTGCTGACAGGAGCGGGAATGAGCACAGAATCAGGGATTCCCGACTTTCGTTCAGCAGGGGGCATTTGGACGGAAGATGCCTCAAGAATGGAAGCGATGAGCCTTGATTATTTCTCAAGTCATCCGCGTCTGTTTTGGCCCAAATTCAAAGAATTGTTCCAGATGAAAATGAGCGGCAGCTTTGAACCGAATGAAGGCCATTTGCTTTTAGCTGAGCTGGAGAAGCAAGGGAAGCAGGTCGATATTTTCACGCAAAACATTGACGGTCTTCATAAAAAAGCGGGGAGCAGGCATGTGTACGAACTGCATGGTTCTATCCAGACAGCAGCTTGTCCGGCATGCGGCGCCCGATATGATCTTCCCCATTTGCTGGAGCGGGAGGTGCCGGAGTGCACGGCGGCCGGAAACAATGGGGACATTTGCGGAACGGTATTAAAAACCGATGTTGTTCTCTTTGGCGATGCCGTCATGCACTTTGACACCCTTTATGAAAAGCTGGATCAAGCAGATCTTTTATTGGTTATCGGTACGTCTCTCGAAGTGGCTCCGGCTAGATTTGTGCCTGAGGATGCAAGCCTGATTCCCGGCATGAAGAAAGTCATCATAAACCTTGAACCAACGTATTGCGACAGCTTGTTTGACATGGTCATCCATCAAAAAATCGGTGAGTTTGCCCGAAGTTTGGGCATAAAAAAGTGAGCCGCTTTATGCGCCTCACTTTTTTATTCATGAACAGGAACCATTGTGTCCTCTAACACTCCGAAGGAATAGCCTTTTTCTTTTAATTTATTGATTAGTACCGGCAGCGCATTTACAGTAGCAGGAAGATCATGCATGAGAATTACATTTGGGCGGCTTGAAGAGCTGTGTTCCATATTCTCAAGCTGCTGTAATACGGCGGTCACATACTGTGAATTCCGGTATTTCCAGTCCATGCTGTCGATCGTCCAATCCCAGTACACAAACCCATCTTTCTCCAGATTGCGAATTTGTGAGGCGGTTAGTGACGGCTTGCTTCCGTAGGGCGTTCTGACAAGAGCGGTTTTATATCCTGTAATGTCCTGCAGCATGTCACGCGCCTCCTGCATTTCTTTTAGCGGAGATGTCGGTGTTTGATAGAACAATCTGTTATTGTGGGTAACGCCATGTAAACCGAGTGCGTGGCCTTCCTTTTCTGCTCTTTTCACAGCCTGCTTGAATTCGTTCATCCGCGGTGACAGCATAAAAAACGTCGCTTTTACATCAGCGCTTTTCAGTACGTCGAGCAAGCGGGTTGTAACGGCTGAAGGGCCGTCGTCGAAGGTTAAGTAAACTGTTTTATCTCCCATGTTCTGCTTTGTCTGCAGATGTTTTATCAGGAGATCGGGGGAGTCGTTTTTCAGCTTAAGGCTTTCTTTCTCATCTCGAAGCTGGCCGTTTGTTGTGACAGTGACTTCCTTTGCTTTCGTTGAACTGTTGGAATAACCCAAAATCACCATAAGCAAAAGCAGCACACATAAAACTGCTAAACTTGCAAATTTAAAAGCAAGCGAAACTGCAGAAGGAGAAGCCTCTCCTCTCGTTTGTCGCATAACAATCTCTCCATTGGCATAAAATCTCTACATAATGCTGTACAGCAGGCAGCTTATGAAGGTGCCTTATGTTTACAACCTATGTATTACCAGTCAAGTATACAGGAATAAAACTGGAAAGCACATAGAAAAGTTGTCGAAATGTCAGATTTTAAGGAAAAAATAAACTCTTTTCCGCTATAGATCTCTTGATCTTTCTGTTTTTCAGCATGTCCAATATGATAGAATTAGTGACAATGACAGCTTGAATGACATCAGGGACATCTCGAAAAGGGAGGGCTTTTATGAAGGTATTAGTCAATGGCCAGCTGATTGGGCGCAGTGAAGCATCAATCGATTTGGAAGATCGCGGTTATCAGTTTGGTGACGGCATCTATGAAGTGATCAGGGTGTACAAAGGAGTATTGTTCGGCTTACGTGAGCATGCAGAGCGTTTTTTCAGAAGTGCTGCTGAAATCGGAATTTCACTGCCATTCAGTATAGAAGATCTCGAGTGGGACCTGCAAAAGCTTGTACAGGAAAATGCGGTCAGTGAGGGAGCGTTATACATTCAGACAACAAGAGGTGTGGCCCCGCGAAAACACCAGTATGAAGCCGGCCTCGAGCCGCAGACTACTGCTTATACGTTTACGGTGAAAAAACCGGAGCAAGAGCAGGCATACGGAGTGGCGGCCATTACAGATGAGGATCTTCGCTGGCTAAGATGTGATATCAAAAGTCTGAATTTACTGTATAATGTCATGACGAAGCAAAGGGCCTATGAAGCGGGAGCATTTGAAGCCATTTTACTTAGGGACGGCGTTGTTACGGAGGGTACATCCTCTAACGTTTATGCCATTATCAACGGCACGGTGCGAACACATCCGGCTAACCGGCTCATTCTCAATGGAATTACACGGATGAATATTTTAGGACTGATTGAAAAGAATGGGATCAAACTGGATGAGACTCCTGTCAGTGAAGAAGAGTTGAAACAGGCGGAAGAGATCTTTATTTCGTCAACGACGGCAGAAATTATTCCGGTTGTGACGCTCGATGGACAATCGGTCGGAAGCGGGAAACCCGGACCGGTGACCAAACAGCTTCAGGCTGCTTTTCAAGAAAGCATTCAGCAGGCTGCTAGCATTTCATAAATGAACGAAGAAAAGAGCCCGCTTTTTACAGCGGGGCTCTTTTTATTTTTTAACAAATCCAATCAAAATGGAGATCATTGGCGATATATAGAGGAAGAACGTAAACGGGATGTAGTCTATGACTGGAACACCAAGTGCGCTCGCCATAAATGCGCCGCTGACGCCCCAAGGAATCAATGGGTTAATTAATGTTCCGCCGTCCTCTAATGACCTTGTCAGAAATTTTCGCTGGATGTTTTGTTTGTCATATAAAGATTTAAATGATTGTCCCGGTATTAATATCGATAAATACTGTTCGCCGGTTGCCAAGTTGACGCCGATGCTTGAGCAGACAGTTGCTGCAACAAGACGACCTTTTGAGCGGATACCTTTCATGACGCCTTCCAATAGTGCAGAAATCAATCCGATTTTCTCCATCAATCCGCCAAGTGCAAAAGCAATCATAATGAGAGAGACAGAGCCCATCATGGATTGCAATCCGCCTCTGTTGATAATTTTAGCGGCTGCCTCATTGTCAGTTTCGAAAGTTGTGCCATTTTGCAAAGCTGTCATAAACGCCTGCAGGCTGCTGTCGGGTACAAAAATAGCAGTCAAAATTCCCGAGGAAATAATTCCGGCAGTCAGAACGGGGATTACTGATACCCGTTTCATTGCCAGCAAAACGACTAAGAGCGGAGAAAGAAGGGCCCACGGTGTCACGTTTGCAACATCTTTTATTCCGGTTATGACCTGCTGAATATTATCGGTTGAAGCAGCGTCCGCTGACACTGATGAACCGAGAAAGTAAAACAGAACGACAGTGATGAGCAAAGCTGGAATGGTTGTGCCCATCATATGGCGAATGTGTTCAAAGATCGGTATTTCGCCTATTCCGGCTGCAAAGTTGGTTGTGTCCGACATCGGCGACATTTTATCCCCAAAACAAGCGCCGCATATGACTGCGCCTGCTGTCCATTCAAGCGGAACGCCGGCCGCGCTCGCTACGCCAATCAGCGCTACCCCGATTGTGCTTACAGTTGTCAGGCTTGAGCCAACAAGTGTGCTGATGATCATACATGAAAACAAAGCAGTCAACAGAAGGTGGCTTGGTTCAATAAAGGATAGGGCATAAACTGTCACAGTCGGTATTGCGCCGCTGTACATCCAGGCGCCGATTAAGATGCCGATCAGCGCTAGAACAATAATCGGCTGTACGCCGTTTTTGATCCCGTCTACAATCCCTTTTTCAATACTCTTCCAGGAAAATCCAAACCATAAAGCTGCTGCTGAAAGCATGACAACACTTAAAAACAGCGGGATATGAGGTTCTACATGAAGCAAGAATAAGCAAGAAATAATAATGCATAACATG
>NZ_JAVAXX010000271.1:0-8710 GCF_042709275.1 Bacillus sp. LR_5
AAAAAGAATCCTCGAGCGTTATGAGGACCGGATCTCAATTGTTGCGCTGTTCTTCGCAAACGGCGACACTGAGAAAGCAAAAGAATATGTGAACCTGATGATCAATCAGGAATACCAGCCGAGCACACCCACATTTTTGAACGCCGGCAGAAAACGCCGCGGAGAACTTGTGAGCTGCTTCCTGCTCGAAGTCAATGATTCATTAAACGATATTTCAAGAGCGATCGATATCTCTATGCAGCTTTCTAAACTGGGCGGCGGGGTTTCTCTTAACCTGTCCAAGCTTCGCGCGAAAGGTGAAGCCATTAAAGATGTTGAAAACGCCACAAAAGGCGTTGTAGGCGTCATGAAGCTTCTAGATAACGCGTTCCGTTATGCTGACCAAATGGGGCAAAGACAAGGATCTGGCGCGGCGTACTTAAACATTTTCCACCGCGATATCAATGATTTTCTCGATACGAAAAAGATTTCAGCGGATGAAGATGTGCGTGTCAAAACGCTATCTATCGGTGTTGTCATTCCGGATAAGTTCGTTGAGCTTGCACGTGAAGACAAAGCGGCTTACGTATTTTATCCGCACACGATTTATAAAGAGTACGGCCAGCACATGGATGAGATGGATATGAACGAAATGTACGACAAGTTTGTCGACAACCCTCGGGTGAAAAAGGAAAAGATCAACCCGCGGAAATTGCTTGAAAAACTGGCGATGCTTCGCTCTGAATCAGGCTATCCATACATCATGTTCCAAGATAACGTGAATAAAGTGCATGCAAATAACCATATTTCCAAGGTGAAATTTTCTAACCTTTGCTCTGAAGTGCTGCAGGCATCTCAGGTTTCTTCATACACAGACTATGATGTAGAAGATGAAATCGGTTTGGATATTTCCTGCAACCTGGGTTCGCTTAACATTCTCAACGTCATGGAGCACAAATCAATCGAAAAGACAGTTAAGCTTGCGACAGACTCTTTAACACACGTGTCTGAAACGACTGATATCCGCAATGCGCCTGCTGTAAGACGGGCAAACAAAGCGATGAAATCAATCGGTCTCGGCGCTATGAACCTTCACGGCTACCTTGCGCAAAACGGTATTGCGTATGAAAGTCCGGAAGCGCGTGACTTTGCAAACACGTTCTTTATGATGGTGAACTTCTACTCTATCCAGCGTTCTGCGGAAATCGCAAAAGAGAAGGGCGAAACGTTTGATCAATATGAAGGATCAACCTATGCGACAGGTGAATACTTCGACAAATACGTTTCAACTGATTTCTCACCGAAATACGAAAAAATTGCTAACCTGTTTGAAGGTATGCATATCCCGACGAGAGAAGACTGGGAAAAGCTAAAAGCATTTGTAGCTGAACACGGCATGTATCACAGCTACAGATTATGCATTGCGCCGACAGGCTCGATCTCATACGTTCAATCAAGCACGGCGTCTGTTATGCCGATTATGGAACGGATTGAAGAAAGAACATACGGCAACTCAAAAACGTACTACCCAATGCCTGGGCTTGCATCTAATAACTGGTTCTTCTATAAAGAAGCCTACGATATGGACATGTTCAAGGTTGTAGATATGATCGCGACTATCCAGCAGCACATTGATCAGGGAATCAGCTTCACATTGTTCTTAAAAGACACAATGACGACTCGTGATTTAAACCGAATCGATCTGTATGCACATCACAGAGGAATTAAAACCATTTACTATGCAAGAACGAAAGATACTGGGCAAGACAGCTGCCTTTCTTGTGTTGTTTGATTAAAGGAGAGTTTATAGTGACGAAAATTTATGACGCAGCAAACTGGTCAAAGCATGAAGACGATTTTACCCAAATGTTCTATAACCAAAACGTGAAACAGTTCTGGCTTCCGGAAGAGATTGCTTTAAACGGCGATCTCCTCACATGGAAGTATCTCGGAAAAAACGAGCAGGACACTTATATGAAGGTACTGGCCGGACTGACTCTTCTTGATACAGAGCAGGGGAATACGGGGATGCCGATCGTGGCTGAACACGTTGACGGCCACCAGCGGAAAGCGGTGCTGAACTTTATGGCGATGATGGAGAACGCTGTCCATGCGAAGTCGTACTCTAATATTTTCATGACCCTGGCACCGACTGAAACGATTAATGAAGTATTCGAATGGGTTAAACAAAATAAATATTTGCAGAAAAAAGCGCAAATCATCGTCGGACTTTACAAAGCGATTCAAAAAGATGACGAGATTTCACTGTTCAAAGCGATGGTTGCTTCCGTCTATCTGGAAAGCTTCCTTTTCTACAGCGGTTTCTATTATCCGTTATATTTCTACGGACAAGGAAAACTAATGCAAAGCGGGGAAATTATTAACTTGATCCTTCGTGATGAAGCGATTCACGGCGTCTATGTGGGTCTCCTTGCTCAGGAAATTTACAATAAGCAGACAGAAGAGAAAAAAGCAGAGCTTCGCGAATTTGCGATCGACCTTCTGAATGAGTTATATGAAAATGAGCTTGAGTATACAGAAGACTTGTACGATCAAGTTGGACTCTCACACGATGTAAAGAAATTCATCCGCTATAATGCCAATAAAGCGCTGATGAACCTTGGATTTGATCCATATTTTGAAGAAGAAGATATCAATCCGATCGTTTTAAACGGATTAAATACAAAAACAAAATCACATGACTTCTTCTCTATGAAGGGGAACGGTTATAAAAAGGCGACAGTTGAGCCGCTCAAAGACGATGACTTTTATTTTGGAGATGAAAAAGAGCAGATATAATATCTGCTCTTTTCGGCTTGAAGGTTCAAATGAGGAGGACGCAGTAACCATGGGAAAAATGGACGAAATGATTTTAGTCGCCCCGCGCGATGACGTGTTTAAGAAAGAAAGCTTAACCTTCCAGGGTGTGAACAGTGAAGATAGCAAAGTAGCAGAAATCATGGCTCAGATCGAAGCAGGCTATCGTGAAATGAGAAGGGGAGACGCAGAAGAAGATCCGCATTTCAAGCAGCCGATTCCTTATGTCGTCATTAAGCGCGAAGATGAAGTTTTCCTTTACGAGCGGCTGGCTGGCGGAGGGGAATCACGTCTGCACAATAAGCTTTCTCTCGGCTTTGGAGGCCATATGAACTCCATCGAAGGAGCAGCCTCATTTGCTGAAGTCTTAAAGCTGAACACAGACCGTGAGCTTGACGAAGAACTGCAAATAAATGAAGAGGATAAACAGGCGATTGTCACACTGGGACTCATCAATGATGATGAAAACAGTGTCGGCAAAGTGCATATCGGTATTCTTTCTGCGCTTCAATTACAGCCAGGCTCACAAGTGGAAGTGAAGGAGAAAGAACAAATTGCTGGAAAATGGATGAAAGTCTCTGAATTAAAACAGGACGACATCTATAACCGTCTGGAAACATGGTCACAATTTGTTGTTGATATCCTTGAATAAAAAAACCCGGTTTCTCGTGATGAGGAGCCGGGTTTTTTTATGAGACGCTCGTCCGCGTTTAGACTATGATTCTAGAATCACAATAGCGTCAAAGCCGGCATTTCTCGCTTTGGCAGCAAGAGCGTCTGCATTGTCTTTGGATGAAAATGCGCCAATTTGTACTTTGTATAATCCATCCTTTAAAAGGACAATCGTGTCAAAGCCTTTAGCTTCGGCACTGCTTGCAAGTGAGTCCGCATTCGCTTTGACTTTAAATGCGCCAATTTGAACCTTATATAACCCTGAGCTGGATGTCTTTTTAAGGCTAAAGGCTTGCTCCAGCCCGTTTGCATGGCCTCTCGCTAAGCTTTGAATAAAGCTGTTTGTTTTCAGCTTATTTGCATCCGCAACGGTATCAATGAAGCCGTTCTCGGTTAATAGGGCAGGCATTGCCGACTCCCTTAGAACGTGGAAGTTTGCTGTTTTTCTGCCGCGGTCTGCAAAGTCGACAGCTTGTATCACATTAGAGTGAATTGCCGATTGGTAAGTCGTCGTCGGGGCACCGACACCCGGGTAAATATAGCTTTCAAAACCTGTGCCGCCCCCGGAATTAATGTGAATGGACAAAAAGAAGTCTGCTCCCCAGTTATTTGCAGCGTTTGTCCGGTCGCTTAAGCTGACATATTGGTCGCTTGTCCTGCTCAGCAGCAAAGAAACGCTTTCATACTCATTTGTCAATATCGTACGTAAAGCTAAAGCGATTTGCAGGGTTAACGTTTTTTCTTGAAGGCCATTTCCTGTTGCGCCTGGATCAGACCCGCCATGGCCAGGATCAATAAAAATCTTAACCATTCTTCATCACCTCATTACAGGATATGAAAAAGCACGGCTCCTGCTTGTACGATTATCATTCGTCTGAAAAATGAGGAAATAACCCTTTCACATGAGGAAATTATTTCTCGGGAAAGCGCACAATTCAACATGAAGCGACAGCAGATTCTATCTGAATGAAAAATGTGAATATGTTATTTGTTTGTGAGAATTATGGGTTCGGCTTTATTTCAACTGATTCCGTCTGGTCTTCGGTTTTGCGTCAGGCATTCGGAACGTAAATTCATACGCAAAGCTCCTTTCATATGCTGAGAAGAAAAAGGGAGGGAAAACGTGTCGCTGAAGACATCTCTTTATTAATAGAAGAAAAAGAAATGTCTCAGGTATCTTAAGCGAATGAGAACAGCAAATTAACCGCGATCCATATGCTGACAGGTGTGATCGATTCGTATTTTTGGCTCGCTCCCTGTTCAAAACCGAAGTGTCATGCCAAACAGGGTGAGCAACGGAGAAAGAACACAGCTTAGGAGGGGATCTTCCGCTGAGAGATTCGTTTGAGCTGTTAAAAGCGATATAGGAAGTGTCCGTGATAAAGAGATTTATATGTCAAAGGCATATCACCATATTCATCGCTCAGTGTTCCTTACAAAATTGTTAAAAACAAAATCTCTTGGTTTGTCCACCCCATGTCCGTGAATACAATAAGAAATAAAGTATTTCTCGGGAAAGCGCAAAATTCCTTATCATTCCCGAAAAAAGCAATTGTTTCGACACATGATAGGCGTTTGTCACAAACGGCATCCGCTTGAATATCATATAGAGAGAACAGAGAGGTGAAAATGTTGGAGCGCGCTGTGACATATAAAAACAACGGACAGATCAACATTATTCTTAACGGGCAAAAGCAGGTGCTGACGAATGCTGAGGCAGAGGCGGAATATCAAGCTGCATTGCAAAAAAACGAAGCAAAGCACGGCATTTTGAAGGAAATCGAAAAAGAGATGAGCGCACTGGTTGGGATGGAGGAAATGAAACGCAACATCAAGGAAATATACGCCTGGATTTTTGTGAATCAGAAACGCGCGGAGCAAGGCTTGAAGGTGGGGAAGCAAGCGCTGCACATGATGTTTAAAGGAAATCCGGGAACGGGAAAAACAACGGTTGCACGGCTGATCGGCAAGCTGTTCTTTGAAATGAATGTCCTGTCAAAAGGCCACCTGATAGAAGCGGAGCGGGCAGATCTGGTCGGGGAATATATCGGCCACACCGCCCAAAAGACGAGAGATTTAATCAAAAAGTCATTAGGCGGCATTTTGTTTATAGACGAAGCCTACTCGCTGGCAAGAGGAGGCGAAAAGGACTTTGGAAAAGAAGCGATCGACACGCTCGTAAAGCATATGGAAGACAAACAGCATGAGTTTATTTTGATCCTTGCCGGATATTCTCGTGAAATGGATCATTTTCTCTCATTAAATCCCGGTCTCCAATCAAGATTTCCCATCTCCATTGATTTTCCGGATTATTCTGTCACACAGCTCATGGAGATTGCGAAACGCATGATCGCTGATAGGGAATACCAGCTCAGCCAAGAAGCGGAATGGAAATTGAAAGATTACTTAATGACAGTCAAAAGTACGACAAGTCCCATTAAATTCAGCAATGGCCGTTTTGTCAGAAATGTGATCGAAAAATCAATCAGAGCGCAAGCCATGAGGCTTTTAATGGGCGATCAATACTTAAAAAGTGATTTAATGACCATTAAAAGCCAAGATCTTTCCATTAAAGAAGAAGCATCTGGCTCTGCATAGACCTCTCGGTTTTCGAGAGGTCTGTTTTTTGCTTGTATTTCTTGCTTTTCAAAGCAATCGATTTGTGGTATACACATGCAGGGTTTGGTATGATAATACTACTGCCCAATATGCAAAAGAAAGGAACATCCATTTGAACGAACAGGAAACAAGACAGGAAAAAGCTATTTTAGTCGGATGTCAGCTGCCGCATATCACGGATGAGCATTTTGAAAATTCTATGGAAGAGCTTGCATCTCTGACAAAAACAGCAGACGGAAAAGTATTGACCAGCGTCACACAAAAACGGAACAGGGCTGACGCCGCTACATATATAGGAAAAGGGAAGGTAGAAGAGCTGAAGGCACTGGTGGAAGAGCTTGAAGCTGATCTCCTCATCTTTAATGATGAGCTGTCGCCAAGTCAGCTAAAGTCATTAGCAACAGCAATTGAAGTGAAGATGATTGACCGTACGCAATTGATATTAGATATTTTCGCAAAGCGGGCGAGAACGAGAGAAGGCAAACTCCAAATTGAGCTGGCTCAGCTGCAATATGCACTTCCGCGCCTGACGGGGCAAGGGATCAATCTTTCCCGGCAAGGCGGTGGAATTGGGGCGAGAGGTCCCGGGGAAACGAAACTAGAAACTGACCGCCGCCATATCAGAAATCGCATTCACGAAATCAACACACAGCTTTCAACTGTTATTCGCCATAGAAGCCGATACCGTGAAAGAAGAAAGAAAAACGGTGTGCTTCAAATTGCGCTTGTCGGATATACAAACGCGGGGAAATCAACATGGTTCAATCGCCTGACAAGTGCTGACAGCTATGAAGAAGATCTCTTGTTTGCCACACTGGACCCGATGACCAGAAAAATGGTCCTGCCAAGCGGGTACAGCGTGCTTCTGTCAGATACAGTAGGATTTATTCAGGATCTTCCGACGACATTGATTGCTGCATTCCGGTCAACGCTTGAGGAAGTCAAAGAAGCGGATTTGATCCTGCATTTAATTGATTCCTCAAATGAGGATTACCCAGGACACGAAAAAACGGTGCTTCGGTTGCTTGAGGAGCTTGAAGCCGACGACATCCCGATGCTGACGGCTTACAATAAGCGAGATCAAAAGCTGCCTGATTTTATTCCGTCCGCCGGAAAGGATCACATTATGGTCAGTGCGAAATTTGAGGAAGACGCTGAAACGTTTAAAGAAACGATTCAACGCTATTTGCGCCAAGAGCTGTTAACGTCTTTTGAAGCGCATGTGCCGGCAAGTGAAGGCAAACTCCTTTCGAGAATCAAATCGGAAACGATGGTTGACCGCTTCTATTTTAATGAAGAAAATGAACGGTACGACATATCAGGCTATGTACAAGAAGAGCAAAGCATCATTGGTGAATTAAAGAAGTATATGTAGGAAGGAAATTCAAAAACATGTTTGACACATTAACACACGGAGAGTTATTGAAAAAAACGGCAATGGAAGTGGAAGCGGACATTGCCGGTGTTCATAAACAAATAGAAGAAATTAGCGAGCGCAATGAATGGAGAGTGCTTCAAAGCTATAGAAAACACAAAGTAAGCGACACTCATTTCACGCCGTCTACTGGATACGGCTATGATGATATCGGAAGAGACACGCTTGAAAGCATTTATGCGGATGTGTTTGGCGGAGAAGCGGGACTTGTAAGGCCGCAAATTATCTCAGGCACGCATGCCATCTCGATTGCTTTGTTCGGTGTTCTCAGGCCGGGGGACGAGCTTCTTTATATAACGGGCAAGCCATATGATACGCTAGAAGAAATTGTAGGCGTCAGAGGCGGAGAAAACGCTGGATCGTTAAAGGATTTTCAAATCGGCTACAATGCGGTTGATCTGACGGAAGACGGAAAAATTGACTATGATGCAGTCGCCGCTGCGATCAATCCGAAGACGAAAGTAATCGGCATTCAGCGCTCAAAAGGATATGCGAATCGCCCTTCTTTCTTAATTAGTGAAATAAAAGAGATGATCCGTTTTGTAAAAGAAATCAATGAAAACCTGATCGTCTTTGTGGACAACTGTTACGGAGAATTTGTGGAAGAGCTTGAGCCTTGCCATGTCGGAGCCGATCTGATGGCGGGATCTCTCATTAAAAATCCCGGCGGCGGTCTTGCGAGAACAGGGGGCTATCTCGTGGGAAAAGCGAAATGGATTGAAGCTTGCTCTTACCGTATGACGTCACCTGGCATCGGCAGAGAAGCAGGAGCATCTCTCTACTCGCTCCAAGAAATGTATCAAGGCTTCTTTTTGGCGCCTCACGTTGTGTCCCAAAGCTTAAAGGGAGCGGTGTTTACAGCGAGATTCCTTGAAAAACTGGGTTTCACTTCAAACCCGAAATGGGATGCGAAAAGAACAGATTTGATACAATCCGTTGAGTTTTCTGACAGAGAAAAGATGATTGCCTTTTGTCAGGCCATTCAATATGCATCGCCGATCAATGCCCACGTGACGCCTTATCCAGCCTACATGCCGGGATACGAAGATGATGTCATTATGGCAGCAGGCACATTTATTCAAGGAGCAAGCATCGAATTATCAGCAGATGGCCCTATCCGCCCGCCATATGTAGCGTATGTTCAAGGTGGATTAACCTATTCGCATGTGAAGAATGCCATATGCAGTG
>NZ_JAVAXX010000272.1:0-8664 GCF_042709275.1 Bacillus sp. LR_5
TAGGCATACAGAAGAAGAAGGCCAATACGAACTCATTGCAGGTGAAAGACGCTGGAGAGCGGTGCAATCGCTTGAGTGGGAAAAGATTCCGGCAATTATTAAGGATTTTTCCGACACGGAAACCGCTTCTGTGGCGTTAATCGAAAACTTGCAGCGGGAAGAACTGTCTTCTATTGAGGAAGCGCATGCTTATGCTAGGCTGCTTGAGCTGCATGATTTAACACAGGAGGCACTCGCACAGCGCTTAGGAAAAGGGCAGTCTACAATCGCGAATAAGCTTCGGTTATTAAAGCTGCCTCAGCCGGTCCAAGAGGCGATTATGGAGAAGAAAATCACCGAGCGCCATGCCAGAGCGCTGATTCCGCTGAAACAGCCTGAGCTCCAAGTCACACTGCTCACAGAGATTATTGAGAAAAGTTTAAATGTAAAGCAGACGGAAGACCGCGTGGTGAAAATGCTGGAGCAAGGCAAGAGAAAGCCAAAGCCGAGACGCAAAGCATTCAGCAGAGATACAAGAATTGCGATGAACACGATTCGCCAGTCACTATCAATGGTGGAAGACAGCGGTGTAAAATTGAATACAGAAGAAGAAGAATTTGAAGAATATATTCAATTAACGATTCGCATACCAAAATAGAAGCTCTCCTGAAAAGCAGGAGAGCTTTTTATATTTTCAATAAAAGGTAATCACTTACTTTTAGTGAAAATTATTATATTAGAATTCTTTTCTTTGAGTTTGTGGATAAACTCTTCAGATTTTTGCGGTGAAATTACTGCATGTCCCCATCCCTCCTGATAATATATTGTGATGGCATGGCGAGAGCCGATCAGACGAAAACCGGACCATAGTTTCTTTTTTTGAACGACTTTATCGATTTTTTCATAAGGAATTTGATGTTTGATCAATCCGGCTTTAATGATCAGATGGTGTTCCTTCAATACATATTTTAGGTCAATAAAGCTCCAAATGATGAGTCCATTTAAAAGAGTCAGCAGAATAAAAATGATCCAGCCGGAAACTCTCATATTTCCCAGCACAAAAGGAACAATGGCATCTGCTTGTATCAGTAATATGAGAAACACAATCATCAGCGTAACGGGTACATCTCTCTTCGTTTGATAAACCATTTTCTCACCATCCTGTTTCCACGTTCTGTACTGTGACTTCTTCTTTTTTTCTTTAAGAAATTCCTTTTTTAAGTCAAAAAAACATAGAAATTGCAGAATTTATAAGAGAAAGCATAAAGCGTGCTTGAATTTTCAATTATTTCCCTTCTGATTCGGAACAAAATGATGAAAAAAATGAAACGCTTTAATCTTTTTTTGATAGAATAGAAGCAAGATAGTACATGTTCATGTGAAAGTAGGTGACATCGTGGGAAAAATCATAGCAATTACGAACCAAAAAGGCGGGGTCGGCAAAACAACGACGTCTGTCAACCTTGGGGCATGTTTGGCTTACATAGGGAAAAGGGTTCTGCTGGTAGATATTGATCCGCAGGGAAATGCGACAAGCGGATTAGGGATTGAAAAAGCCGATGTAGAGCAGTGTGTGTACGATATTTTAGTAGATGATGCAGATGTAATAGATATTATTAAAGCAACGACAGTAGAGAACTTGGATGTGATTCCTGCGACGATTCAGCTTGCAGGGGCTGAGATCGAGCTGGTTCCTACAATATCAAGAGAAGTGAGATTGAAGAGAGCGCTTGAAGCAGTAAAGCAAAATTATGATTATATTATCATTGATTGTCCGCCGTCATTGGGCTTGCTGACGATTAACGCCCTTACAGCCTCGGATTCCGTTGTGATTCCTGTACAGTGCGAATATTATGCCTTGGAGGGTCTCAGCCAGTTATTAAATACAGTACGTCTTGTGCAAAAGCATTTGAATACTGATTTAATGATTGAAGGTGTATTGCTGACAATGCTTGATGCCCGGACAAACCTTGGCATTCAAGTGATTGAAGAGGTTAAAAAGTATTTTAGGGATAAAGTATATAAGACAGTTATTCCGCGTAATGTCCGTCTGAGTGAGGCACCGAGTCACGGAAAACCCATCATTTTATACGATCCGCGGTCAAGAGGTGCGGAAGTATATTTAGATTTAGCAAAGGAAGTGGCTGCGAATGGCTAAAGGCCTTGGAAAAGGGATTAATGCGTTATTTAATCAGGTAGATTTGTCTGAAGAGACAGTTGAAGAAATTAAAATTGCCGATTTACGCCCTAATCCTTATCAGCCAAGAAAACACTTTGATGACGAGGCATTAGCTGAACTAAAAGAATCTGTGCTGCAGCATGGCATTCTTCAGCCGCTTATCGTCAGAAAATCTTTAAAAGGCTATGATATTGTTGCGGGTGAACGGCGTTTTCGAGCGGCAAAGCTGGCAGGTTTAGATACAGTTCCGGCTATTGTCCGTGAATTATCAGAGGCGTTAATGAGGGAAATTGCTCTATTAGAAAACCTTCAGCGTGAAGATTTATCTCCGCTTGAAGAGGCTCAGGCATATGACTCCTTGTTGAAACACTTAGATCTCACACAAGAGCAGCTCGCCAAACGTCTTGGGAAAAGCAGACCGCATATTGCGAATCATTTAAGACTGCTGACACTGCCAGAAAATATTCAGCAGCTTATTGCCGAAGGTACGCTTTCTATGGGACATGGACGCACGCTCCTTGGCTTGAAAAACAAAAATAAGCTTGAACCGCTGGTACAAAAAGTGATTGCGGAGCAGCTTAATGTTCGCCAGCTTGAGCAGCTGATTCAGCAATTGAATCAGAATGTTCCACGTGAAACAAAGAAAAAAGAACTTGTGAAAGATGCGGTTCTAAAAGAACGGGAATCCTATCTCCAAAATTATTTTGGAACAACAGTTAATATTAAAAGACAGAAGAAAAAAGGCAAAATCGAAATTGAATTTTTCTCTAATGAAGACCTTGACCGGATTTTAGAGCTTTTGTCTGAACGAGAATCGTAAATGAAGAAACCATCTTTCAAGCAAAGATGGTTTTTGTTTTATATGCGCCCAGTGAGTCTTTGCAACGGGTTAATGCGTTCTTGCCTCCACTCTGTCCGATCTGTTAAACTCAAACCTTCCGCTAGAACATTTGCCATATTCATGACCAAGTTGAGTCTAGTGTTTTGCAATACAAAATATTCCATGAAACCGCTCACATTCACGATTCCGTTAATATGAAGATCTCCCACTTCAGGAAGGTCTTTTTGTACACCGGCTCCGGGCTTTAATGGCCCGTCCCCGATTTGAAATGAACCCACACTCTTAACGCGGCCTAAGCATGCATCGACTGCTATAACAAATGGGTTTTTATGTAATTTATGAATGTCATTGATTTTATCCTTCATGTTCACAGCATGGACGGGGTCAGATAAGGTTCCGTAGACATGGAATCTGGTGAGCTGCATCTGTTTGAGTTTCATTCCTACGAGCGGGCCTAATGAGTCACCGGTTGAACGGTCTGTTCCGATACAAACCACAACAATTGGTTTGCCGGCAGCTTTACGTAAGGATGAAGAAAGGATGGTTTGGATTTGTTTTGCTGCTGCAGCATCTGTATGTGAAACATATTGCTTTACTCGTTCCTGAGAGGAAAAAAGCCCGCCTTTTCGATTCATGGGTTTCACTTCCTTGTTATAGTAGGTAACAGAATTGCTATGGTGTGTAGTTATGTAAGCTTGTTTACAGTATATCCAGCAGTATGATTTTTTATGCTTTGTGTATGGCACCGGAGATTTTAAAAAAAGTAGAGGGCATGATATGAATGGTTAGTGGGCGATTACAAGTATTGTCCCCCATTGCCTCGATCATGATCAAGCAATGGTCTGTTTATGAAACACTTGAATAGGTAGGAATGGTTAGAAAAAAGTGAAGAGTGAAGTTCACTTCTTCATTCCGCGGACAAACAAATAAATATCTCTTTTTAGACTGCCATATTAGCAGTCTTTTTTTATGTGTATTTCGTATGATAATTTCACCTTGTATTTAAATGTCTATGAAAATATGGCATGTTTGCTTTCTTTTACTTATATAGTAACAATAACGGGAACAAGCTGAACTTTGTCTATGAGGTGATAGTGTTGTGGAGAGCCGGAATGAAGTGGATGCTGCTCATATTAGGGAGCTTGATCGGGGCCGGATATGCGAGCGGTCAGGAGATATGGCAGTTTTTTGGGGCGGAAAGCGGACTTGCTATTGTGCTGTTTACAATTATGTTCATTTTCTCGTCTTATATTGTGATGAAAATCAGTTTTAAGGTTCAATCCACTCATTTTCTGCCGGTTCTGGAGCATTTAATGGGGCCATGGCTGGCGAAAATTTATGATGTCCTCATCATTTTTTATTTGTTTTCGACGACTATGGTGATGATTGCCGGAGGCGGTGTGACCCTGCAAATGTACAAGCTTCCTTTCTGGTGGGGAATCACGCTGATTTGCATCGTGACAGTGTGCTTGTTTTTATGGGATGTGAAAGGAATATTATCTATAAATAGTATTTTGATTCCTGTGTTAGTAGCGGGGCTTTTATATGCGCTGATCTCCTTTCAGAGCACACATCACCATACGTGGACGATTGATTTGTCCCAGCAGTATAACTGGCCTGCGAGCATTACGTTTACCTCTTTAAACATCCTTTCAGTTGTTGCGATTTTATCCTCTGTTGGGAAAGAGATGAAAGGGCTCGGAGAAGCAAAAATCGCAAGTGTGGCAAGCGGTCTTATTTTTGGCGTGATCTCATTTGTTTATAATGAAACGTTGGTGGAGCTGGCGGGCTCCCTTTCTCAGTTTGAAATACCGCTGTTTGCCGTTCTGGAGGGTGCGCCTTATTTCCTTTTTTTATGTATGACGGCGGTGCTGTGCCTGGCGATTTACACGACGACGGTAGCTGGTTTGCTGGGGCTGTCCAGCCGGCTGATGGCGTTTATTCATATGCCGAGATGGATGATTGTGTTGATTTTGTTAGTGTTAATGGTACCTTTTACTTCTTTCGGATTTTCTGATTTGATCGCGTTCTTGTATCCGATATATGGGATGCTCAATTTGTATTTGTTAGTTTGTCTGCTCTTATATCCTATTTTGAGTAAATGGAAATAAGAGGATGTATTTCTTTTCGGGTATCTTGATTGCTCTTATGATCAGTTTTTTTGTACAATAGATACAGCAGTTTAGGAAAAGAGGTGAAGGGTCTTGGCGGATAAAGACTTTGGCCTGAATGATATCGTAGAAATGAAAAAACCGCATCCATGCGGAGCGAACAGCTGGAAAATTATACGCATGGGAATGGATATTCGAATTAAGTGTGAGGGATGCTCTCACAGTGTTATGATTCCGAGAAGAGAATTTGAAAGAAAACTAAAAAAAGTACTAGTCAAGCATGAGGAGCCTACTTCATAAATAGGCCGACACTCATGCTTTTTCATATAGAAGGTAAGGAGAAGACGGCGATGAGCAAAGTGCATCAGTCGGCATGTCCGCTGAATTGCTGGGACAGCTGCGGCTTTTTGGTGACTGTTGATGATGGAAAGGTAACAAAAGTGGACGGAGATCCAAACCATCCGATTACGGAAGGTAAAATCTGCGGCCGCGGCAGAATGCTTGAGACAAAAACAAACTCGCCTGATCGGCTTCGCTATCCAATGAAAAAACAAAATGGCGAGTTTGTGCGGATTTCTTGGGAGCAGGCACTTGATGAAATTGCCGATAAACTTCGGGAAATCAAGGAAACGTCGGAGACGACTGCTGTTTTGCACAGCCATGATTATGCGAATAACGGTCTGTTAAAAGCGCTTGATCAGCGTTTTTTTAATGGATATGGAGGCGTGACTGAAATCGTCGGAAGCATATGCTGGGGCTCCGGCATCGAGGCGCAAAGCTGGGATTTTGGCCGTTCGTACGGTCACGGCCCGCTTGATATTTACAACAGCAAGCATGTTGTTGTGTGGGGAAGAAATGTATCCAGAACAAATATGCACTTATACCATCACTTGCAGCAGGTGAAAAAGAAGGGCGCCACGATTACGGTGATTGATCCGATCTTCAACCCGACTGCTAAGCTTGCTGACCGCTATATCTCTGTAAAGCCTGGAATGGACGGCTGGCTTGCGGCAGCCGTTTTGAAGGTTCTGATTGAGACGGGAAGAACGGATGAAACGTTTATTTCTGAGCATTCTGTCGGTTTTGATGATGTGAAAGAGCTTTTGAAAACTGTTTCTCTGGAAGAGTTTATTGTGAAAACAGAAACTTCTATGGAGGAGCTGGAGTATCTGGCCGGTTTGTATGCTGATGGTCCGGTGTCTACTTTTATGGGGCTTGGCATGCAGCGATATAAAAACGGCGGGGGAACGATTCGTTGGATTGATGCACTTGTTGCGGCAAGCGGAAATGTCGGAACTAAGGGCGGCGGCGCGAATTTCGGAAATGTCCAGATTGGTGAGAGCTTTGCAAAAACAAAGCTGACGCTGCCGGAATTAAAAACAACATCCCGTTCATTTTCAATGATGACGCAGGCTGAAGAAGTGTTAACCGCTGCTGATCCTGCGATTGAGATGATTATTGTGACGTGCGGAAATCCGCTGACTCAGGTGCCGAATACAAATAAGGTGAGACAAGCTTTTGAAAAGGTTCCAATGACGGTCGCGATTGATTCCATTATGACGGATACCGCAAAGCTGTGCGATTATGTTTTGCCGACTGCCACTGTTTTTGAAGAAGAAGATATCTACTATTCCAGTATGTATCATCATTATGTTCAGTACGGGAAGAAGCTTGTGGAGCCGCAGGGTGAAGCGAAGTCGGACAACTGGATCTGGTCAGAGCTTGCAAAACGCCTTGGGTTTGGCGAGCTGTTTGAATACAGCACTCAAGAATTTTTAGAGATGGGGCTTTCTTCATTGGAAGCAGAGGATGTGACACTTGAGCGTTTAAAAGAAAAAGGCCACCTCCCTCTTCCAGTAAAACAGGTGCCGTGGGATGATTATCAGTTTTTGACGCCGAGTGGAAAATTTGAATTTACTTCGTCGCTTGCTGAGCAAAAAGGATTTAGCGGCTCGCTTCAATTAAATGTGCCCGAAGAATCTGTTTTCCATAATGAGGAGTTAGCTGGAAAGTACCCTTATACGCTCTTATCCATTCATCCGCAGCGTTCCAACCATTCACAGCATGTGCCGTTTATTGAAAAGCTTCAGCACGTTCAGGTCGATATTTCTCCAGATATAGCGGCTGAGCAGAATCTTCAGGATGGAGACGAGGTTGTCATCTTTAATGACCGCGGACGCTTGAAGGGCAAGGTGAAAGTGATGAAGCAGGCTCATGCGAAGACGATTAATATAGATGAAGGCATGTGGGCGGCTTTTGGAGGGTCAGTCAATGCACTGACAAATGATACAAATTCTGATAATGGAATGGGAAGTACGCTTTTTGACTGTTTAGTAGGCTTGAAAAAAGCATAATCAAAGGGATTGGCAGGCTGAAAATGCTTTTTTGTCAGCTTGTCTTTTCCAGTGAACCTCCTTATAATTGCTCTAGGTTCAAAATACGCTCATACAATGACGGTTTTATATAGAGGAGATGAAAGAATGGCTTTAACAGCTGGAATTGTTGGTTTGCCGAACGTCGGAAAATCAACACTATTTAACGCAATTACACAGGCCGGTGCCGAATCAGCCAACTACCCGTTCTGTACAATTGATCCGAACGTGGGAATTGTAGAGGTACCGGATGATCGTCTGCAAAAGCTGACTGAGCTGGTCAACCCGAAGAAGACTGTGCCGACTGCTTTTGAATTCACTGATATTGCAGGGATTGTAAAGGGCGCATCTAAAGGAGAAGGACTCGGCAACAAGTTCCTATCTCATATTCGCCAAGTTGACGCGATTTGCCACGTTGTCCGTGCTTTTTCCGATGACAACATTACACACGTTTCCGGAAAGGTTGATCCGATTGATGACATTGAAACGATCAACCTTGAGCTGATCCTCGCTGATATGGAAACGGTTGAAAAGCGGATTACACGCGTCAGCAAGCTTGCGAAGCAAAAAGATAAAGACGCTGTATTTGAGTTTGAGATTTTATCTAAACTGAAAGAAGCGTTTGAGAGTGAAAAGCCTGCTCGATCTGTAGAATTCACTGAGGAGCAGCAAAAGCTTGTGAAGCAGCTCCATTTACTGACTTCGAAGCCTATTTTGTACGTGGCCAACGTAAGTGAAGATGAAGTTGCTGATCCATCTGGCAATGAAAATGTAGCGAAGATTCGCGAGTACGCTGCCGGCGAAAACGCAGAAGTTATCGTTGTATGTGCAAAAATCGAATCTGAAATCGCTGAGCTTGAAGGCGAAGAAAAGCAAATGTTCTTGGAAGAGCTGGGCATTCAAGAATCAGGTCTTGATCAGCTGATCAAAGCGTCTTACTCTCTTCTCGGCCTCGCAACATATTTCACAGCCGGAGAACAGGAAGTCAGAGCTTGGACATTCAAAAAAGGCATGAAAGCACCTGAGTGTGCAGGAATTATTCATAGTGACTTTGAGCGGGGCTTCATTCGTGCTGAGACAGTTGCTTATGAGGATCTTCTTGCGGGCGGCGGTATGGCAGGAGCTAAAGAGGCAGGAAAAGTCCGCCTTGAAGGGAAAGAATATGTGGTCCAAGACGGAGAT
>NZ_JAVAXX010000273.1:0-8619 GCF_042709275.1 Bacillus sp. LR_5
ATTTCATCAACTAGAAATAGATTGTTCATATTTTTTTCATACCTTTGGACTACTATTAATTTATCAGCGGGCACGCCCCAGAGGCGATCTTATCCATAAAAAAACCTATACGGAGGAACATAAATGAACTTTATCAAACGGGCCTTTTGGAATATGAAGGCTAAAAAGGGAAAAACGTTATTGCAATTATTTGTGTTTACAGTCATATGTGTCTTTGTTCTATCAGGCCTTACCATCCAGTCGGCAGCACAAAAATCAAGCGAACTGGCCAGACAGGAACTCGGCGGAAGCGTGACACTTCAGGTTGACCGCCAAAAGCAAATGGAAAAACAGCAGGACAGCGGTGAAAAGCGCAGCTTCGAATCCACACCGATCAAAGTGTCTGATGCGAATAAGCTTGCAGCGCTTGATCATGTGAAGAGCTACAATTACACCACATCAGCTTCAGCCAACGCGGGAAACTTTGATGCGATTGAAAGCTCTAGTTCAAGTGATTCCAGCTCCAGCAGTTCAAGCTCAACCGCTAAAAACAGTCAAGGCGGAGGACAAGGCGGACCGCAAATGGTTCAAGCTGATCTTTCTATTGAAGGTGTCATCAGCACAGCGTTAGTCGATGATTTCTCTGACGGAGATTCAAAAATCACAGACGGACGCGCGATTACAAAATCAGATGTCGGCAAAAAAGTAACAGTGATCAACGAAACATTAGCGGAAGAAAATGATTTAAGCGTTGGCGATTCGATCACAATTGAATCAGCAACGGATGAGGATACAACAGTAAAACTGAAGATCGTCGGTATTTATAAAACAACATCTTCTGGTGATGACCAAGCCCAAAATTTCTCTTTCTTAAATCCTTATAACAAGCTTTATACGCCTTACACAGCAACAGCGGCGCTGAAAGGCGACGACTATAAAAATACGATTGACTCAGCTGTTTACTATATGGACGACGCGAAAAATATGGATGCTTTCGTAAAAGCAGCGAAGAAAACATCAATTGACTTCGATACGTACACACTGAATACAAACGATCAGCTTTACCAGCAAATGGTCGGACCGATTGAAAATGTGGCTTCTTTCTCTAAAAACGTGGTGTATCTTGTATCAGTGGCAGGCGCCGTCATCCTTGGCCTGATTGTCATGATGTCAATCAGGGAGCGCAAATACGAAATGGGCGTGTTAATGGCCATCGGTGAAAAACGATGGAAATTGATTGGACAGTTCTTGACTGAGATTCTGATTGTGGCCGTTATCGCTATCGGCCTTGCATCTGTGACGGGAAATCTCGTCGCGAATCAGCTTGGAAATCAGCTTTTATCCCAGCAGATCAGTTCATCAACCGATTCAACGCAAACCGCAAGCGGACAAATGCCCGGCGGCGGTGGCGGCATGGGCAGCAGAATGTTCGGCCATAGTTCATCAAACGTGGACGTTATCGATTCACTGAACGTCGCGGTTTCTATGAACGACATGCTTATTCTTGGCGGGATCGGCATCCTAATCGCAATCATTGCAACATTGCTGCCGTCAATTTCAGTACTGCGGCTTCATCCGAAAACGATATTGACAAAACAGGAATAGAAAGAGGCGGAACCTATGAGCTTATTAGAATTTCAACAAGTCGGCTACTGGTATAAAGACAAAAGCCAGCCATTGTTTCAGGATATTAACATCAGCTTTCAAAAAGGCAAATTCTACACAATCGTCGGCACATCAGGGACGGGGAAAACCACTTTCCTGTCTCTGGCAGGCGGACTTGACGCACCAAAAGAAGGAAACATCCTTTACGACGGAAAAGCGGTTTCTAAAATCGGCTTAACCAATTTCAGAAATCAATATGTATCAATTGTCTTTCAGGCGTACAACCTGCTCCCGTATATGACGGCTTTGCAGAACGTCACAACCGCTATGGAAATCACAGGTTCTAAAGAAAAGAACAAAGAATCATATGCGCTTGACATGCTGCAGAAGGTTGGCATCAACGAAAAACAAGCCCGGCAAAAAGTGCTCACACTGAGCGGCGGACAACAGCAGCGGGTATCAATTACAAGGGCTTTCTGCTGTGACACGGATCTTATCGTAGCCGATGAACCGACCGGAAACCTTGATGAGGACACATCAAAAGAAATTGTACGCCTCTTTCAAGATCTGGCGCACAAGGAAAATAAATGCGTCATTATGGTGACGCACGATGAACAAATTGCAAAAGTGTCAGACATCAATATCAGACTTTCAAGAGGAAGCTTTACTGTGAAGGAAAACGTCGCAGTCGTATAACAAAACGCGCCTCTGCCAGTGCAGACAGGGGCGCACCCTATATCCCCCTTTTATATAGAAGTGAACATAAAAAGAGCGGCGGCTGCATCCCCCCGCTCTTTTTATCATTTTTTTGCTTCCTCCCCTTTTGACTTCTCTCTTCGTTTCTTTTTCCAAACAGCCACAATAAACAGAAAGAGCGGAAACAATAATTGAAAAGGCAAATGAATATACAGCGGCACCACATTCAGGCCTTCATTCAAGTGCTCCGAAAAGTTAGTCGCGATCGTTATAGAAAGGATTAAGATGCCCAATCCCATCGGATAAGCCAATTGAGAGGGATTCTTTTCCTTAAAGAGCGTAGATGTCCCAACCACAGTGGCATATAAGTAGAGGCTGACCTTAAAGAAGCCGCCGATGATCAGCGCCAGCATAAAAAAGACATCGAGCCGGTCTAAAAATTCTTCGACCTTGATTGTCTGGATCGTGCTTAAAAGCGGAAACTGGGATCTGAGTGTAAGATCAACATCAAGCACGCTGATATTAATCGCCACGGTGAGCGCCACAACCAATCCGCTAATAGCCATGGCGATCATCCCCATTTTTTTCACATCTTTTCTATCATTCAGGTTAGGGAAAATCATCACAAATAAAACAACTTCACCAAATGGGACGTACATGGTCTGCGTGAAAACAGAGTGAAGGATAGGAGAGATACCGTTTGCCAAAACCGGCTTTAAATTGTGTGGGTCTATAGTCCCTGAGACAATAATCAGCACGAGGCCGATCGCGCCCAGTAAATACATGGCCCCGAAAAGAAGTTCGGCCGCGCGTGCGAGTACTTCAATTCCTTTTCTTACGGCATATATGCTTACTACCATTAATAAAGCATTTACAATAATGATAGGTGTATCATGATAAGCAAACGTCAGCAGCATTTCTCCAAAGTCACGCAGCACCCTTGCGGCAATATAGGCAAAGTACAAGATATAGAGAAATGAAAACAGCCAGCTCAGCTTGGTTCCCAGCATATCATCCATATATTCTTTCGGAGAAGAATTCGGATAACATTGATAAATGCCTTGATACAAATAGAAAAGAAACAGTCCGATCGCACAGCCTAATAAAACTGCTATCCAAGCATCCCTGCCCGCCATCGAGCCCGGTGTAATCAATAAGGAGCTGCCCAGTTCAAAAATGATAATCATGACAAACAGCTGCCTTATGCTTATTCTGGCTTTTTCCATCTGTCACTTCCCCTTTCTTCAGACCTAATCATCTTTAAACTGGTGTTTGATCGGATTGTTTCGCAATCCCGTCCTTCTGATATACGTCTCGGCCTTCACATCGATGGGCAGTTCCGGCAAATATTCTTTGTCCCAAGTGTCCTTCATTTTCTCCCACTGCTCCGGATACTTTCTATATATCGTGTCACCAAAACCGATAAAATCTATTTTATTCTTCTTAATCTTTTTCACAGTATGGCTGATTTCCTTTTCAAGCTCTTTGTTGAGCGCTTTTTCAATAGCGGCCAGCACCTTGGGATCAGACAATTGGAAAGGGTATTTGACAGCATCTATAATACCTTCAACCGACACTTTCACATGGATGTACGGACGTCCGTTCCGCATTTTCGGTACCAGCTTTGTATCTTGATGGGTAACCTGCAAGCTGACCGCATCCTTCGTCTTGCCCCAGTCAGCATTAATAAACGTATGCTGGATCTTATTCATAAGCCAGACTGCCCCCACGCTTTCATCATCTTCCAGCCAATACTTTAAATATCCTGCCTTATCAAAAACCGCCAGACCATCTGCCTGAAGAATAGCTTTAGGGTCAGTCGCCTGCGTGTTTTCCATACTGACTCCTTTTTTATCGTCACCAATCATCATATATCCGGGGATGACCGGTGCCATAGTGTTGGCGGCAAGTGTTTTCAAAACGTCCTGAATATTGATTTTGACTACCCGCCCGTATTGTGCCTCCGTGAAATCGAGTGTTTTATTGACTTTATTTGACGGAATTTTATCAATCGGCGTCAAGATTTTCACAATATTTTCTGCTTTTGTTTTATGGGCAACGACGAATGTTGCTGTTGTCCTGAATTCTGTGTCCCGGTCAAGATTATCTAATACAAAATCCAAACCTTCTTCTTTTGCCAGCTTTTCATTGATCACGACTAGATTGGTATGGGCAAAATAAAGCCGCCGTGATACCTTCATGGAGGCTTTTCTGAGTGCTTCCGTTATATTGTTACCTTCAATCGAATAGACAGATACAGGCGGCCTGTCTCCAGCACCGCCTCCCTGAAGGCCGCCGGCAACATTTCCTGGATTGATAATTTGAAGATGCAGCACGTAGTTGCTGTCGTTTGTCCGATCGATGCCAATCGCCGAGATAATCGCAAGATCCGTCAGCTCCCGCTTATCCCAGCAGCCGGGCAGCACAATGACGCTCAAAAGCATGAGAACGGCTAATAGACATTTACGTACCATTCTGATCCCCTTCTTCCAAATCTTTGTTCACCATTCCTCGTGAAGCGGCCGGCTCTGGGCGTTGATCTTGCCCCTGCCGCACCTTATCTTCCTTGCTGACCGATTCCGGCCTTTTTTCATCGGCCCACCACGGAACCCGGAAAAGCGCGTCCTTTACGCCTTGTGAAGAAAAGGGCGCAAGCGGCGACATATATGGAACGCCGAATGAACGAAGACTGCATAAGTGGACAAACATCATAATGATCCCTAAAATCAGCCCGTAAAAACCCATAACAGCTGAGGCAATAATAAAGATAAACCGAATAAGCCGGGCTGAAATCGCCATTGCAAACGCCGGTGTTGCGAAGCTCGCAATCGCGGTGAGTGCCACGATAATCACCATTGCCGGAGAGACGATACCAGCCTGTACGGCAGCCTGGCCGATTACGAGCGCGCCTACGATTGACACTGCCGAGCCAACAACCCGGGGCAGCCTGACTCCCGCTTCCCTCAGAATCTCAAAAGCAACCTCCATCGTCAGCGCCTCCACAACAGCCGGAAACGGGACAATTTCCCGCTGGGCCGCAATGACCACTAACAGCTGAGTCGGTATCATTTCTTGATGAAACGTCGTGGCTGCCACGTATACAGCCGGAGCCACAAGCGAAATGAAAAAGACTAAAACACGAAGAATTCTTATGCTTGTCGCAATGTCAAAACGCGAATAATAATCCTCAACAGACTGAAAAAACTGGACAAATAAGGCCGGGGCAATAAGCACAAACGGTGTTCCGTCCACAATAATCGCGAATCTTCCTTCTAACAGATTACCCGCTACAACATCAGGGCGTTCTGTATGATACATAGTCGGAAACGTCGTAAAGGTTTCATCTTCAATCAGCTGCTCAATATATCCAGATTCCAAAATACTGTCAATATCTATTTTTTCCAGGCGCTGTTTCACTTCCTTCAGCACCTTTTCATCGCATATTCCTTGAATGTACATGAGAGCGATATCCGTATTCGTAACAGAACCTTTTTTCATTTTTTCAACCCATAAATTCGGATTTTTAATGTATCGCCGGATCATGGAAATATTGGTTTGCAGAGACTCTGTAAACCCTTGGCGCGGGCCGCGGAATGACACCTGGGTGCTCGGCTCTTGGATGGAGCGCTGCTCTCCCCCTTGAGTGCTGCAAATCAAAGCTTCATCATGGCCATCAGCAAAAATGAGCGCATTGCCGAGCATTAACTCGGAAAAAAGCTTGTCCCAGCTCTTTTCCGCTTTCACCCCGCCCAGCGGGAGCGTTTTTTCAAGAATTTGCTGGATCGCATGAGTATTCTGGATAGACTCATCCTGTACCAATGGGTCAATTAACGACTCATGGATCGTGTTATTATCGACCAGCCCAGCAATATAGATAACAGCTAGGTGGACATGATCCTGCTCCCCGATTTTAATCTCGCGAATGATGACGTCAGAGCTGCTTCCGACTTCCTTTTTCGTTTCCGCTATATTCTTTGCCAAACTTGGAGAAATGAGAACCGGCCTTTCTTTTTCTTGCTGCTGTTCCTGATTCCTTTCGTCTGTATTCTGCTTGTCTTTTGAATCGGTACTGTTCTTTCGCTTAGAAAATAAAGGCATACACAAATACCTTTCCTTGTCGTTTTCTCATATTCTTCCTTTTAAAATTGAGATTATGCATTAGGGTTAGATGCGGTATAACTTCTCCGCCAACGATAGACACTAAAAGCGGAGGATGATGAAGCATGAAGATATTGGGCGTGACCGGAGTCATATTAATTTGTTTATTAGCTATTTCTGTATTGATGGACATGCTTCAAGGGTTCAGTTTAACAAAAGCCGTTTATAACAATATGTCCAGCTTTAAGATGACAACATTTGCGGAATGGGTCGTGATTTTATTTTTTGTGTTAGTACTTGTGAGAGAAATGTACGTGATCTATAAATCGAAAAAAAAGAACCCCTAGAGGGGGCGCTTTTTTCAGACGATAATATTGCCGTCTATTGCATCACTGCTGTGTTTGTTGATGGTCCCTTTAAAAATGCGGTTGCCGATGATTTTGGAATTGGTTGAGGTGTTTGTTTGAATAGCTGTCGCAGTGCCCGCGGAGAGGTTATTGATGGTGTTTCCTGAGATGATAGAGCCTGCAGAGCCATTGAGATAAATCACAATCGGATTCCCGGCTGTTCTGTTGACTGAAATGGTATTATCAAAAATCTCATGCACACCGGCGCTGATATAGATGGTGACCAAAAGCGGAGATCTCTCTAAGTGGTTGCCGATAATTGAGGTTTTTGCACTTGTGGAGCAGTAAATGGGGTAATTTTTGAACTCTTTAAATGTATTGTTTTTGATGATGGCGCTGGCATTGTTTGTGACGGAAACAGAATATGATTCCGTCACTGCTTCAAACGCGTCAGGATTCAGTGTATTCCCTTCAATCACCGCGTTCCCTTGAGCAATCCAGATGCCCCGGCTGAATTTTCTCAGGAGATTATCTTTAATGATCATATTTCCGCCGGAAACGTTCACACCGTCAACGACTTGAATGAGGCAGTTATTCAGAAAAGCGATGTCATCTGACAGCACTGCGCGAAGACCGATGCTGCGCCTTGTTTCAGACAGTCCGTTTTGAATTTGGTTTCCGTCTACCTTTACGTCGGAAGACTGGTAAACCAATATCCCTGTGTTTTCAAAGTTGCTGATTTTGTTGTTGGTCACAAGAACGCTCTTTCCCCTGACATCAATTCCAGTTGAAAATCCGGTAATGAGGTTGCCAGCGATCACTGCATCACTGGTCTCTTTTCCTTGTGATACACCGAGTCCGGTTATCCCGACTCTTGGCGCAGCCGCCGCGTCTTCAGGGCGCCTCAGTATATTTCCCTTGATCACTGTTTGCGTCCCATATCCGTAGCTGATTGTATTGTCAGAGTGATTTCCTTCTATTAAAATGCCATACCCGTTAAAATTGGTCACAGAACTTGAAACGTTTCCAACAAAGTGGTTATTGCGAATTGATACATTAATCGGTTCCTCATAATCAACGTCACCTTCGCCATATCCTTCAATGTCAATTCCGAATTTCGGGGCTGTTCCATTCCCCGTTCCGGCATCTTCAATCAAGCATTCCTCCACCGTGACCATGTCACATCCGGTAATGGAAATGTTATTTCTCCTCGACCGCCGAACCTCACAGCGGCGGATGATAATTTGCTCTGACGTTCGATAATCTTGATTGGTCTTTAATCCCCTTGGGCTGACTATGATCCCATCGCCGGTAAAATCGGAAATTTTCACATCATCAATGACAACATTCGAGCATCCTTCAATACATATGCCAAAGCCCCATTCATGGGTTGACCTTATCCCCGCCGAGACATACGTATGCTCATCCCGTTCGCCGATAATTTGTCCTCCGGAAATAGTTATATTCTCTTGCTTGCCTACATAAAATGCGGAATAACCCCACGAACTATTCGGTATCACTTTCATGATACATTCGGGGTCCATCATAATCTCAAGGTTGCCGGGAACAATGATCCCCGCGTTTCGAAACCTCTGATTAAGATCTCCGCCAAGCGTTGCGTCTATTAAATATGTTCCCTTTGGAAACCAGACAGTATGATAGCCTTTCGAAACAGCTGTACTGAGGCACTGATTAATCCGTTCTGTCGAATCCGTTTTACCATCTCCAGGAACACCGAAATCCGCTGCATTTAATATGAATTCAGCCAATTGCGAGCCTCCTTCTCTATGATTACTATCATGTTACTCACAAAGGCCCGATCTGCTTGTACATTTCTCTAAAATTTTATTAAAAAAATATAAAGGAATAGTTGTGTAAGAAAATCTCACGATAA
>NZ_JAVAXX010000274.1:0-8618 GCF_042709275.1 Bacillus sp. LR_5
TAATAATCGGTGTAAGCGTTTTAATCACAAGGGGGGATAGCATTTGAAAAAAATATTACTCGCGTGCAGTTCAGGAATGTCTACCAGTTTATTGGTGACAAAAATGAAGGAATACGCACAGTCTATCGGTGAGGAAGCGGAGATTTGGGCTGTTGGCCAAGATAAGGCAAAAGAAGACATGAGAAAAGCGGATGCCGTTTTGATTGGTCCGCAAATGAGCTTTCTGAAAAGCGAGCTCCAAAAAGAGGCGGATCAATACAACATTCGGGTTGAAGTCATTGACATGATGGCCTACGGAATGGCAGATGGGAAAAAAGCGTATGAGCAGGCATTGTCCTTAATGGTGAATCAATAATGGAACAGGTGAAAATCACGAACTTAACAGACGAGCAAATCAGTTTTCAGCTAATCCTGCACAGCGGAAATGCCCGCAGCTGCATCATACAATCACTGCGCGCCTACAAAGAAGGGAACAAGGACGAGGCTGATGCCCTCATTGCCAAGGCTGAGCAGGATTTATCCGCGGCCCATGACATTCACTTTCAAATGATACAGAAGGAATCCGGCGGAGAAGCACAAGCTTTCTCATTGCTGCTTATGCATGCAGAGGATCATCTGATGTCAACATTATCCATGAAAGAATTAGTGAAAGAGATGCTTGATCTCTTTAAAACCAAGAATATATAAAAAATCGGGGTGGATAGGGTGTTCGAGAAAATCAGCCAATTCCTTGTTCCAATTGCAGGGAGGTTAAACAATAACCGCTATTTGCAAGTGTTGCGTGATGCATTTATGCTGGCTTTCCCGCTGACGATATTCGGGTCCATTTTTGTCGTGTTAACGAATTTGCCGTTTCTAAACAAAATCATGAACGCCTCAATGCTTACGTCGTTTCAGTCTCATTTCGGCATTGCCTCCACGGCGACAATGGGCATTATGTCTGTCTTTGTTGTGTTCGGGATAGGCTATTACCTGTCGAAAAGCTATCAGGTCGAAGCTGTATTTGGCGGAGCGATCGCTTTGGTTTCCTTTTTGCTCTTAACGCCATTTATCGTTCAGCCGGAAACAGGTGATGCCATTACAGGGGTTATCCCGGTCGATCGTCTCGGTGCAAAAGGGATGTTTCTTGGGATGATTACGGCATTTCTTTCTGGCGAAATTTACAGAAGAATCGTTCAAAAAAACCTGACAATCAAAATGCCAGCCGGCGTTCCGCCTGCTGTAGCAAAATCATTTGCCGCACTTATTCCGGCTTTTATCACATTGACCGTATTTTTGCTGATTAACGTAATGGTGACTCTGTTTTTTAAAACAAATATGCACGACGTCATTTATCACGCGATTCAGGCTCCGCTTGTCGGACTTGGAAGCGGTATCATCCCAACGCTGATTGCCGTGTTTTTCATTCAAATTCTTTGGTTTTTCGGACTGCATGGACAGATCATTATCAACTCCGTGATGGACCCGATTTGGAATACACTGCAGGTAGAAAACCTTTCTGCTTACACGGCGGGAAAAGAAATCCCTCATATTATTTCAAAACCGTTTATGGAGATTTATACAGTAGGGATGGGCGGAACCGGGATGACGCTTGCGATTGTGTTTACCATTCTCATATTCATGAAAAGCAGGCAGATGAAGCAAGTATCAAAACTTGGCCTCGCTCCCGGTATTTTTAACGTAAACGAACCGATTATCTTCGGGCTTCCGATTGTCATGAATCCGATCATTATTGTGCCTTGGGTGCTGGCACCGATGGTTGTTACGCTCGTCACCTATCTGGCTATGTCAGCCGGGCTCGTTCCGCCTCCGACTGGTGTGACGGTGCCGTGGACGGTTCCATTATTCATTAATGGCATCATGGCGACGAACTCAATCATGGGGGGCGTGATGCAACTTATCAATCTGCTGATTGTCTTCGTGATCTGGTTTCCATTCCTAAAAGCAATGGATAAATTAAGTCTGGCAAAAGAAAAAGAACAGGCTGTGCAGGTAACAGCTGCTCAGCAAAATGATAACAGCATAAAAATGTGACATAAGGGGAGAGAGACTTGGCACAAACAGAACAATATCGTTTTCCAAAGGATTTTTGGTGGGGATCATCGGCTTCAGCAACACAAACGGAGGGTGCCGCCGACAGAGACGGAAAAGGCCAGAATATATGGGATTATTGGTTTGAAAAAGAACCGCATCGTTTTTTTGATCATGTCGGCCCCGCAGACACATCCCAATTTTACGACAACTATAAAGAAGATATCAGGCTGATGAAGGAGCTTGGCCACAACTCGTTCCGGATGTCGATTTCCTGGTCACGTTTAATACCAAACGGAACGGGCGAGATCAACGATAAAGCCGCAAATTTCTATAACAATGTCATTGATGAGTTAATCGCTAACGGAATTGAACCTTTTGTCAATTTGTTTCATTTCGATATGCCGATGGCGCTTCAAAAAATCGGCGGCTGGGTCAACAGAGAGACGGTTGACGCGTATGAAAACTATGCAAGAACTTGCTTCCGTTTGTTTGGCGGCCGGGTGAAAAAATGGTTCACGCATAATGAACCAATCGTTCCCGTAGAAGGCGGATACCTATATGATTTTCATTATCCAAACAAGGTCGATTTTAAAGAGGCCGTCCAGGTTGGATTTCATACGATGCTGTCAAGTGCCCGTGCCATTCAGGCTTACAGGGAGATGAAGCAGGACGGAAAAATCGGTATCATCTTAAATTTGACCCCTTCATACCCGAGAAGCAGCCATCCGGCGGATGTGAAAGCCGGGGAAATCGCAGACGCGTTTTTTAACAGATCTTTTTTAGATCCATCTGTCAAAGGCGAATTTCCCAAAGAGCTGGTTGACATTTTGAAGCATGAAGGCTTTATGCCTGATTACATTCCTGAAGATCTTGACATCATCAAAAAGAACACGGTTGACCTGTTGGGAGTGAATTATTACCAGCCGAGACGTGTGAAAGCGAAAGAACATCTTCCGAATCCCGACGCTCCTTTTTTGCCTGACAGGTATTTTGATCCCTACGTCATGCCGGGCCGCAAAATGAATCCGCATCGCGGCTGGGAGATCTATGAAAAAGGCGTTTATGATATTTTGATCAATTTAAAAGAAAACTACGGAAACATCGAGTGTTTTATCTCTGAAAACGGCATGGGGGTTGAAGGTGAAGAGCGCTTCAGAGATGAACAAGGCATCATTCATGATGATTACCGGATTGAATTTATAAAAGAGCACCTCAAATGGATTCACCGCGCCATACAGGAAGGCTCGAACGTAAAAGGCTATCACTTATGGACGTTCATGGACAACTGGTCTTGGACAAATGCCTATAAAAACCGATACGGATTTGTATCAGTCAATCTTGAGAAAGACGGAGAAAGAACCGTCAAAAAGAGCGGAAATTGGTTCAAAAAGGTTGCTGAGCAACACGGTTTCTAGATTTTCCTAAAGGTCAAGATCTTCCGGCAATCATCATAACGAATAGAGATGACGAAAATCCGCAACATTGATGAAATAGGGAAAAGAACTTATGATATCCGTAAAAGCTTATGTGATATCAGACTCTAACAGCTGCCGGAGGATACCAATGAATAAATACGAAATCATTGCAAATGAAATGAGAAATAGAATTAAAAATAACGTATATCCGATCGATCAGCCCATTCCTGATGAAGTATCTCTTGCAAAAGAATTTAACTCAAGCCGCATGACGATGAAGAGAGCCTTGGATAATTTAGTTGCCGAGGGTCTGCTGTTTAGAAAACGAGGCCATGGCACGTTTATTATTCAATCTGCAATACAGGATGACCATGTCCATGTAGTCAGCAATGAGATTCTCGGATTGACCAACTTGCTGAAAGATAAAAAAATCCAAAGCAAGGTCATTCAGTTTGAAGTGCAATTTCCCACTGAGGAAGTGGCCGCCCATTTGTCTATTGATCAGAAAACACCGGTTTATTATGTCGTTCGGCTGCGAATTGTAGAAGGTGAACCCTATGTATTAGAAAAAACATATATGCCGACTCATTTAATACCGGGCATTAATGACGATGTACTTCATGATTCGATCTACAATCATATTACAAATGTGCTGCAGCTCAAAATCGCCGGAACGCATCGGAAAATCAGAGCCTGCAAATCTGATCATATTGACCAGCAGCATCTGGGCTGTAAACAGGATGATCCAATTCTGGAAGTGGAACATGTGGGCTTCTTAGATACCGGGATTCCATTTGAATATTCCTTTTCACGTCATCGGCATGACAAGTTTGTTGTGACTTCTGTAAACATACGGCGCTGATTGCGGAGACAACAAGGAGGCCATCTGCATGCTTGGCGGTGTTGAAGCAGGCGGCACAAAGATTGTTTGTGCTGTCGGTAGAGAAGATGGAACGATCATTGACAGGATAGAATTCTCCACAAAGATGCCGGATGAAACGATAGAGAAAGTAATTCAATATTTTCGCCAATTTTCATTACAGGCAATCGGCATCGGCTCCTTTGGTCCCGTTGATAACGATAAAACGAGTCAAACATACGGTACCATTACGGCCACGCCGAAAGCGGGCTGGAGACACTATCCCTTTTTGCAAACCGTTAAGAACGAAATGAAAATCCCAGTCGGTTTTAGTACAGATGTCAACGCTGCGGCGCTGGGTGAATTCCTTTTCGGTGAAGCGAAGGGTCTTGACAGCTGCCTGTATATAACGATTGGCACTGGCATCGGAGCGGGGGCTATTGTAGAGGGGAGGCTCCTTCAGGGGCTGTCACACCCAGAGATGGGCCATATTTATATCCGGAGGCACCCGGATGACGTATACCAAGGGAAGTGCCCTTATCATGGAGATTGCTTTGAAGGCTTAGCTTCAGGTCCCGCTATCGAAGCCCGCTGGGGAAAAAAAGCCGCGGATTTATCAGATATAGCCCAAGTCTGGGAACTGGAAGGGTACTATATTGCCCAAGCGCTGGCTCAGTATATTTTGATCCTTGCACCTAAAAAAATCATTCTTGGCGGCGGCGTCATGCAACAGAAACAAGTGTTTTCTTATATCTATCAATATGTACCAAAAATCATGAACAGCTACTTGGATTTTTCTGAATTATCAGATGATATAAGTGATTATATTGTACCTCCACGTTTAGGCAGTAACGCCGGAATCATCGGCACGCTAGTTTTAGCGCATCAGGCCTTACAAGCAGAGGCAGCATCCGGGGAGGTGCGATCATGACGCATCCTTTATTTTTAGAGCCTGTCTTTAAAGAAAGACTATGGGGAGGGACGAAGCTTCGTGACGCTTTTGGCTACGCAATACCCTCACAAAAAACAGGTGAGTGCTGGGCCGTTTCTGCACATGCCCATGGCTCGTCGTCTGTAAAAAATGGCCCGCTGGCAGGAAAGACACTTGATCAAGTATGGCAAGATCATCCGGAGATTTTCGGGTTTCCAGATAGGAAGGTGTTTCCGCTGCTGGTAAAATTGCTGGACGCCAATATGGATCTCTCCGTGCAAGTCCATCCTGATGATGATTATGCAAAACTGCACGAAAATGGCGACCTTGGTAAAACGGAGTGCTGGTATATCATTGATTGCAAAGATGACGCCGAACTGATTTTGGGACATCACGCAAGCACAAAGGAGGAATTCAAACAACGAATAGAAAGCGGTGATTGGAACGGGCTGCTGAGGCGAATCAAAATCAAGCCCGGAGATTTCTTTTATGTGCCAAGCGGTACACTCCATGCTTTATGTGAGGGAACCCTTGTCCTTGAAATCCAGCAAAATTCTGATACAACGTATCGCGTATACGATTATGACCGCTGTAATGACCAGGGCCAAAAAAGAACTCTTCATATAGAAAAAGCCATGGAAGTCATAACGATACCGCATATCGATAAAGTGCATACACCGGAAGTAAAAGAAGTTGGTAACGCTGAGATCATTGTTTATGTGCAATCAGATTATTTCTCAGTGTACAAATGGAAGATTAGCGGCCGAGCTGCTTTTCCTTCACATCAAACCTATTTGCTGGGGAGTGTTCTGAGCGGATCAGGACGAATCATAAATAATGGTATTCAGTATGAATGCAATGCAGGCTCACACTTTATTCTGCCTGCGCATTTTGGAGAATTTACAATAGAAGGAACATGTGAATTCATGATATCTCATCCTTAATGAATGGGGGAGTTGCATTTGTTTAAGAAACATACGATCTCTTTGCTCATTATATTTTTACTTGCGTCTGCTGTTTTAGCACAACCAATTGAAGCGCATACTGTGTCGCCTGTGAATCCTAATGCCCAGCAGACAACAAAAACAGTGATGAACTGGCTTGCGCACCTGCCGAACCGAACGGAAAACAGAGTCCTTTCCGGAGCGTTCGGAGGTTACAGTCACGACACATTTTCTATGGCTGAGGCTGATAGAATCCGAAGCGCCACCGGGCAATCGCCTGCTATTTACGGCTGCGATTATGCCAGAGGATGGCTTGAAACAGCAAATATTGAAGATTCAATAGATGTAAGCTGCAACAGCGATTTAATGTCGTATTGGAAAAATGGTGGAATCCCTCAAATCAGCTTGCACCTGGCGAATCCTGCTTTTCAGTCAGGGCATTTTAAAACACCGATTACAAACGATCAGTATAAAAAAATACTAGATTCTTCAACAGCAGAAGGGAAGCGGCTGAATGCCATGCTCAGCAAAATTGCTGACGGACTTCAAGAGCTGGAGAACCAAGGTGTGCCTGTTTTGTTCAGGCCGCTGCATGAAATGAACGGTGAATGGTTTTGGTGGGGACTTACATCATATAACCAAAAGGATAATGAAAGAATCTCTCTATATAAACAGCTCTACAAGAAAATCTATCATTATATGACCGACACAAGAGGACTTGATCATTTGCTTTGGGTTTACTCTCCCGACGCCAACCGAGATTTTAAAACTGATTTTTACCCGGGCGCGTCTTACGTGGATATTGTCGGATTAGATGCGTATTTTCAAGATGCCTACTCGATCAATGGATACGATCAGCTAACAGCGCTTAATAAACCATTTGCTTTTACAGAAGTCGGCCCGCAAACAGCAAACGGCAGCTTCGATTACAGCCTGTTCATCAATGCAATAAAACAAAAATATCCTAAAACCATTTACTTCCTCGCATGGAATGATGAATGGAGCCCAGCTGTAAACAAGGGTGCTTCAGCTTTATATCATGACAGCTGGACACTCAACAAGGGAGAAATATGGAATGGCGATTCTTTAACGCCAATCGTTGAATGAATCAGTAATGTACAATAAGAAGGTGCTCAAGAAGTTTCTTGAACACCTTCCCACTGGATTAAGCATTCATATCGCCTAACCCAGGACTGTGTTCATTTGGTATTTCAGGAAGCACTGGTACGGGAAACCCTGCCGGAGGATCTATTACTTGTAACTCTCCGCCATTTCGGCTTGGAGATTTCCCTTGATAGATTTCACTGATTCTCGTTTCATCCAACCTAAAGTTAAACTGTGAATTATGGTAGCCTAATTCGACATACTTTCTGCACTCAGGATATTTATTAATGTCATAATTCGGCACAGGGAGCAGCTTCGCCCATTCAACGCCCAATGTCTCGAGCGCTTTCGCGAATGCATTCTGGTGAGCATTGTCGCGTACAATCAGAAAAGCAAGTGTTTCGCGGAACGTCTGATTAGAGCTCATTTCATAAATTCTTGTTTTTTGCAGCACACCTGTCGACTCAAGAAGCAGGTTATCCAGCAGGTCAGTAATTAAGTTTCCGTGGTTATACACCCACGACCCGTTCCACGGATTGCCCCCTGCATCAACAGGAAGGGAACTTTGCGCTCCAATAATATAATGATGAGGATTAGCATGTTTAACCGCTTCATCAAGTGGCGCTTGATCTGTACCTTGACTGCCGACACCTTCACCGCCTGATTCATCTAATAAAGCATTGATTGTGTTTTGAACCAGTTCAACGTGGGCAATCTCCTCTAAAAAAATGCCGCGAAGCAGATCGCGGTACTGTTTCTGCTTTCCTCTGAAATTAGAGCTTTGGAAAAAAAACTGCATCATTGTACGCATTTCTCCGTAATGACCGCCTAATATCTCCTGCAGGACCTTAGCAGCTGCCGGGTCTGGCTTGTCCGGTTTAATGATATTAATCAGTTCCTCTTTGTAGTAATACATAACACGCCTCATTTCTTCTTAAGAGATTTTCTTATATTATTTGTAAGATGAGATAAAATATATACATGAGAAGGGGTGAAAGAAGAGAATAAAAAAATACAGAAAAAGTATTGACCAAATAAAACAGGCATGGTATATTATTAAACGTCGCTGATGAACAGCGTGAAACAAAACGAAAAACAAAAAAAGTTTTTCTAAGGTGTTTACAAGATTTTAAAAATGTGTATAATAAGAAAAGTCGAATTGAAAAAGATTCGAAAAAACATTTTAAAAAACTTCTTGACTTCACCATCAAATGATAGTATGATAGTTAAGTCGCTTGATAAGCGCCCGTAGCTCAATTGGATAGAGCGTTTGACTACGGATCAAAAGGTTAGGGGTTCGACTCCTCTCGGGCGCGCCAATATAAGATAAT
>NZ_JAVAXX010000275.1:0-8564 GCF_042709275.1 Bacillus sp. LR_5
ATCTGCAAGAATATCATCGATTTCTCTACGGTGCTGAAGCAGCTGGTAAGATACACCTTCATCGGCTTTTTGTTTCAGCTGGCGTTCCAGTTCCGACATCCTTGCCATCAATTCGCTTTCGTCCTGCCTTTGCTGTAAAAGGGTGTCCAGCTTTTGTTCAAGCTGCTCGATTCTTCGTTCTGTGTCGCTACTTGTTTTTTGGACAAGGAAGCCTGTGCGCTTTTTAGCGCTTTTCGGCAGATGAATATCCTGAATCGCCGTGCCTTCAGAGATTTGTTTTTGAACGGATTTTAGAACCTTCACGTCTTCTGCCGTGAACGAATAGTGTCCGAGCTCATTGCGTTCGGCCGGAAGATTCAGCTGCTTCACCCACCGCTGCACCGTTTTTGCGGAGACGCCGAGTTCACTTGCTACCATATTTGTATTCATGATCCCATACCTCCTTTTAAGCTAGGTATTCGACCATAGAATGCGGTTCCCTTCCCGTTAGACAAAACAAGAAAAGATTCGGCAAAGAAAGTGGGTATCTCCTTTTTTTCTTCAAAAACTGTTATTGTTCATACAGTTCTAATGGAAGCTGGTCAGGATCAAAAAAGAAGGTGAAACGCTTGCCGGTCAGCGGATCTGTTCTGATTGGCTCTGTTTCGATTCCTTTTTCATGAAGCTCTTGAACCGCTTTATCCAAGCTGCCGACTGTAAAGGCGAGGTGGCGCAGGCCTGCGGCTTCAGGCCGGGTTTGTCGTTCGGGCGGATCGGGAAACGAGAACAGCTCAATGACATACGAGCCGTTAAGCGACAAATCAAGCTTATAGGAGCCGCGCTCTTCGCGGTACGTTTCTTGAATCACCTGAAAACCAAGCTTATGTACGTAGAAAGCTTTCGACTTTTCGTAATCTGAACATATGATTGCAATATGATGTATGGATTTCAGCAACATCATCCCTCCTCGAATTCCAGTATAGCAGAGGGAGCTTTTCCAGCTGGGATTGAAATGCTTTTGACTGGGGTTAATCACTATACTATAATGAGAATGTTACGCACAGGAAAACAGAGGTGAAGACCGTGTTAGACCGTTTAAAATCAATTGAAGAACGATACGAGAAATTAAATGAGCTTTTGAGCGATCCAGAAGTAGTCAACGATCCGAAAAAGCTAAGAGAATATTCAAAAGAGCAATCTGATATACAAGAAACAGTTGACGTATATAGACAATACAGAGATGCGTCAGAACAGCTGGCTGATGCAAAAGCGATGCTTGAAGAGAAGCTGGACGCTGAGATGCGCGACATGGTGAAGGAAGAGATTTCTGAACTTCAGAAGGAAACGGAAACACTGTCAGAACGGCTGAAAGTGCTCCTGATCCCGAAAGATCCTAATGATGACAAAAACGTTATCATGGAGATCCGCGGGGCCGCGGGAGGCGAGGAAGCTGCTTTATTCGCGGGCAACCTGTACAGAATGTATTCCCGTTATGCCGAGCTTCAGGGCTGGAAGACAGAGGTCATGGAAGCGAATGTAACCGGAACAGGCGGCTACAAAGAGATCATCTTTATGATTACGGGAAGCGGCGCGTATTCTAAACTCAAATATGAAAACGGCGCCCACCGCGTACAGCGTGTTCCGGAAACAGAATCAGGCGGACGCATCCATACATCCACTGCAACAGTGGCATGTCTTCCTGAGGCAGAAGAGGTAGAGGTTGACATCCATGAGAAGGATATCCGTGTTGATACGTTTGCTTCAAGCGGACCGGGCGGACAAAGCGTTAATACAACAATGTCTGCGGTTCGTCTGACTCACTTGCCGACAGGTGTTGTTGTATCATGCCAGGATGAAAAATCTCAAATTAAGAACAAAGAAAAAGCAATGAAGGTTCTCCGTGCCAGAATCTATGATAAATTTCAGCAGGAAGCCCAGGCTGAATATGATCAAACACGGAAATCAGCAGTCGGATCTGGTGACCGCTCTGAACGTATCCGCACATACAACTTCCCGCAAAACCGTGTGACGGATCACAGAATCGGTTTGACGATTCAAAAGCTTGATCAGATTCTTGAAGGAAAACTTGACGAAGTGGTTGAAGCGCTGATTGTTGAAGATCAGGCAAGCAAGCTTCAGCAGTCGGAAGGTTAAGATGAAGACGATATTCGAAGCCCTGAAATGGGCTTCTTCTTATTTAACCGAAGCGGGAAGAGAAGAAAATGCTGCCGAGCTCCTATTGCTTTATGATACCGGAATGGAGAGAAGCAAACTGCTCGCAAGCTTACAGGAACCGATTGGTGAAGACGAACTGTATCGCTTTAAGCGTCACGTTGAGATGCATAAAGAGGGCGTGCCGGTTCAATACATTATAGGAAAAGAGTTTTTTTATGGACGGGATTTTATGGTGAATGATGATGTGCTGATCCCGCGGCCGGAAACTGAAGAAGTTGTCTTTCATTTGCTTGAAAAATATCGGAGTGTCTTTTCTGAAGACGGCAAGCTCGAAGTTGTTGACGTTGGTACAGGGAGCGGCGCAATAGCCGTCACGCTTGCGCTTGAAAACCAAAGCTTTTCTGTGTCGGCGGTCGATATTTCGAAAGAGGCGCTGCAAGTCGCCTCTGCCAATGCAGAAAAACTTGGAGCGAATGTGCGCTTTTATCAGGGCGATCTGCTTGAGCCTTTTATTAAGGCGGGAAAAAAAGCGGATATCATTGTCTCAAACCCGCCATATATTTCAGAGGAAGAAATGGCTGATCTATCGGAAATTGTCCGTTTTCATGAGCCGCTGCACGCTCTCACCGATGGCGGAGACGGGCTGAAATTTTATAAGCGGTTTATGGAAGACATTCCGCTTGTCATGAAGGATAAAGTATTTGTCGTTTTTGAAATCGGATGGAACCAGGGAGCGGCGGTCAAAGACCTGATCCTCAAGGCGTTTAAGGGAGCGGAAGTGGAAGTGCTGAAAGATATTAATGGAAAAGACAGAACCATATGCGCTCTGATTCATAAAAATAAATAAGCAGCTTGCTGGCGAGTGAATGGATCAAGCTGTTTAACACCAGCAAAGGGGATGTAAACATGAAAAAGGCCCTGACAGCAGGAATCCTGCTCATTGCGATTGAGAGCATGATTGGCACCATTTTTCCGCAGGCTCTTTCATATGAAGCGATTTTTGGCGTTGCGTCTCTCGCTTTAGTGGGGCTCGCGATCATTACATCGGGTTTGGCTGTAAGCGGAAGCGATCAGCGGGCAAACTACCATTCAGAAACCAAAGAAGGCCGTACATCTCGCATGAAAATGGCGGCCGCTTTCTTTGTTGCGGCGATACCTTCCATTCTATGTTATTTGCTGACGATTTTGTTTTAATAAAAAAGGAAGCCTCTTAGGCTTCCTTTTTTTGCAGTAAAACAGAATCCCATATCCAATAGATAAGAGCTGTTAATACAGCGAAAAGATAGAAGGCTGTATTTTGAAACAAAGATTGTCCCGAAGGCTGAAGCACGCCGAAAATGATCGCGTTGGCAATAAAAGCAGCGGCAAGGTAATACAGCAGATACAAAGGGCTGAACCGTTTCGGCTTTTTATTCATCATGATTTGAAGCGGCAGTGCGAAGATCAAATAAGGAAACAGAAAATAAAATGCCATTGTGATGAGAGCGGCAATGATAAATGAATGAATATAAATTACTGAATAAAGAACGGACATCGTGAATGCTGATAACAGCACTGTATAATTGTATTTCATCTTAAACCTCCTAAAACACTATCGTACCATAAATAAGATTAACAGCTTGCTAGATTTTTTTCACCCTGCACGTTTACCCCCGGCTCTCCTTGTCCATAATAGGGCTAGAAACAAAGCACGGAGAGGAACGGTGGGGACCGATGAAAAAAACAGTAATCATTTGTATATATATCTTTCTTTTATTATCTGGAGCGCTCGTAGGGCTGGCAAAAGAAGAGACGGCACAGAAATCGGAAAATCAGCCGGTGGTCATACCGGATCAGGCGATTCGTTTGAGAATATTGGCAAACAGCGATAGTGATCAAGACCAGCAATTAAAACGTCATATAAGAGACGCGGTGAATAAAGAAATCACAACTTGGGTAAAGGATATTACTTCTATTGAAGAAGCGCGTCGCGTGATTCGTTCAAAGCTGCCTGAAATCAAAGCAATTGCAAAGGAAACAATGGAGAAAGAAGGAGCGAATCAGTCGATATCCGTTGATTTTGACAAAATCTCGTTTCCGACAAAGCTTTACGGCAACATGGTATATCCTGCCGGTGAGTATGAAGCGATTTTGATTACGCTTGGAAACGGAGACGGCGCCAACTGGTGGTGTGTGCTGTTCCCGCCCCTCTGCTTTCTTGATTTTTCTAACGGGGAAGCCGTCAAAGAACAAGAAGATAAAGAAGCCTCAAAAAAGCAGACTGAAAAAGTGCTTGAGGACGTAACCGCTAAAGCGGAAAAAGCCAAAAAAGAAGAGAACGAAGAAAAAGAAGACGGCACAGAAGTGAAATTCTTTTTAGTCGAATGGATTTCCGACCTTTTTTCCTAATCATCTGGTCTAAAAATAGATTTGCCTCATAGATTGGAAGAAAGAACGCAAAAACGGGGTGAACGGATGTTTTATCAACTGCGGGTGGCAAGGGAAAAAGACGGAGATGTGCTCGAGGCATTTTTAAAACAGGCAAAAACCAGCTATGAAGGCGTGAAAGAAGGCTTCACTCAATTTCTTATGCTGGAGGACAGTGAGAAAAACATTGCCGGATGCCTCGGTATTGAAAAAATAAGCTGTGACCAGGGGCTGCTGCGATCACTTGTCATATCGGACAAGCTTCACCAAGGCCACATCGTCACGCTTTTTCAAAGCATGGAGGTGCTGTGCGAAAAGCATCAGATCAAAACCGTGTACCTAGTAGCAAATCAGCATTCCTCTGCGGACTTTCTGACGGCCATGGGTTTTGAAAGAGCTGAGAGTGTACCGGAGGAGCTGTTTTCTTCTGATCACTTCTGTGAATCGCGGCAAACAGAAGGAGCCGTTTTGATGAAAAAAGCGTCTGGATAAGTGCAGTTTATACACATGCTTATCCACTTCTTTATTAGCGTTGTCCACAATTTGTGGATAACGCTTGTTTTATTACAGGACATCTTTTATACTTTCAAAAGGATTACACGCGTAAAACAATCGTTTTATTGTTGTGAATAAGGAGTTTGGTCAGAAATGAAAACGAAAAGATGGTTTGTGGATGTAACTGACGAGTTATCCACAAATGATCCACAAATTGCACAAGCAGCCGCTTTGCTCCGAGAAAATGAGGTCGTTGCCTTTCCGACAGAAACAGTATATGGCCTAGGCGCAAACGCAAAAAATACGGATGCCGTCAAAAAAATATATGAGGCGAAAGGGCGGCCGAGCGATAATCCCCTGATTGTCCACATTGCGGATATCAGCCAGCTTGAGGATTTAACGGGCCCGGCGCCGGAAAAGGCGAAAACATTGATGAAACGGTTTTGGCCGGGAGCACTTACGCTCATTCTGCCTTGCAAACCTGATGCGCTTTCACCTCGTGTAACGGCAGGTCTTGAAACGGTTGCCATTAGAATGCCGGATCATCCGCTTGCCCTTGCATTGATTCGCGAATCGGGACTGCCGATTGCAGCACCGAGCGCCAATCTATCAGGCAAGCCAAGTCCCACAAAAGCAGAGCATGTGGCTCACGACTTGGATGGACGCATAGCCGGTATTATGGATGGAGGCCCTACCGGAATCGGGGTCGAATCAACCGTGCTTTCATGTGCGGACGACATCCCTGTTCTCCTGCGTCCTGGCGGCATTACGAAGGAACAAATTGAAGCGGTGATCGGGCCGATCCATGTGGATAAAGGGCTCAGCGATCAAAACGAGAAGCCGATTTCTCCAGGGATGAAATATACACATTATGCGCCGACAGCGCCTCTTGCCATTTGCGAAGGCAGCCCAGAGCGCATTCAGCACCTCATTCAAGAATATCAACAGGGCGGAAGACGGGTCGGTGTCCTGACGACAGAAGAAAAAGCGGGCGTTTATTCCGCTGATTATGTGAAGAGCTGCGGAAGACGGGCTCAGCTTGAGACTGTTGCGGCAGGGCTGTATGATGCTTTGCGCAGCTTTGATGAGAATAAGGTAGATTTCATTATTGCGGAATCCTTTCCGGATACAGGTGTCGGTCTTGCTATTATGAACAGGCTGATGAAAGCCGCCGGAGGAAGAGTGATTCGCTGAAAGCAGTCAGATGTTCTAACCCTTTTTGGACACGCATAGGCTAAAAAAAGCGGGGCGTGTCCAAGGGGGTTATTTATGTATGTCGGATTTGTTTATAGGCGAACTGATTACATTAAGCATCATGGCGTTTGCTTTAGGGATGGATGCTTTTTCTGTCGGCCTTGGAATGGGCATGGTCAAACTTAGAAAGAAGCAGATATTCTATATTGGTTTCATCATCGGCCTCTTTCACGTCATCATGCCTCTCGCAGGGATGGCGGCCGGTAACATGCTGTCAGGGCTCCTCGGCGTGTTAGCGGTTTATATCGGTGGGGCGCTGCTTTTTGTTCTTGGGGTTCAAATGCTTATGGCCTCTTTTAAACAGTCAGAAGAACGATTCATGTCACCGGCAGGGCCGGGCTTATTGCTGTTTGCCATCGGCGTCAGCCTTGACAGCTTTTCCGTCGGCTTGAGCTTGGGGATATACGGCTCGCATCCGCTCCTCACAATTACCCTGTTCGGGCTGTTTAGCATGATGTTGACATGGCTGGGCCTGCTGGTCGGAAAACAAGTGCAGTCATGGCTTGGCACATACAGCGAAGCGCTCGGGGGCATCATATTAATCGCGTTTGGATTAAAGCTGCTTTTGCCAATTTAATATACCAATAAAAGAAACGAAGTCGCCGTTTCTTTTTTCTTCATATATAATAGAGAAAAATAAGGGGTGACTGACATGGATATTATTTTTGTCTGTACTGGAAATACGTGCCGCAGCCCAATGGCTGAGGCGCTTTTTAAATCAATTGCAGAAATGGAAGGGCTGAATGTCAATGTCCGCTCGGCAGGCGTGTTTGCTTCACCTAATGGGAAAGCGACGCCTCATGCAGTCGAAGCGCTGTTTGAAAAACACATTGCCCTTAATCATGTGTCTTCTCCATTAACTGAAGAACTTATGGAATCGGCTGATTTGGTTCTGGCTATGACCCATCAGCACAAACAGATCATTGCCAGCCAATTTGGACGTTATCGTGATAAAGTGTTTACGTTAAAAGAATATGTCACAGGCAGCCATGGTGATGTCCTCGATCCGTTCGGCGGCTCAATTGACATCTATAAACAAACGCGAGATGAGCTTGAAGAGCTTCTTCGGCAGCTGGCAAAACAGCTGAAAAAAGACCGTAGATAAGTTGTCAGAAAATCTGCAAACAGGTCATTTGCAAATCCTGCGTGAAGGAGTAGAATATAGTGAAAAGCACATCATATGGTGTGAATCAAAGAGCGGACAGGCTGCGCGGTCAATAAAGCGGGCGGGCCGCATCACACACGCTGGGAGGAAAAGCAGATGAAAGTAGCCATTGCATCGGATCATGGCGGCGTTCACATTCGAAATGAAATCAAAGAGTTAATGGACGAATTGCAAATTGAATATATTGATATGGGCTGTGACTGCGGCAGCGGCTCTGTCGATTATCCGGATTATGCTTTTCCGGTGGCCGAAAAAGTGGTTAGCGGCGAAGTTGACAGAGGCATTTTAATTTGCGGGACAGGCATCGGCATGAGCATTTCCGCTAATAAAGTAAAAGGGATTCGCTGCGCGCTGGCGCACGATACCTTCAGCGCGAAGGCGACGAGGGAGCATAATGACACAAACATCCTTGCGATGGGTGAACGGGTGATCGGACCTGGTTTGGCTCGGGAAATCGCAAAAATCTGGCTGACTACTGAGTTTACCGGGGGAAGACACCAAACGCGTATTGGAAAAATCTCAGATTATGAAGAGAAAAACCTGTAGGGGTGCTGTTTAATGAATGAGTTGAAACAAACGTGGAAGACGATGCTGTCTGAGTTTCAGGACCAAGCGGAATTGAAACAAGATCAGCTCTTCGTCCTTGGATGCAGCACGAGCGAAGTGGCCGGCAGCCGGATCGGCACATCGGGCAGTGTAGATATCGCTGAAAGCATCTACAGCGGACTTGCTGAGCTCCGGGAAAAAACGGGAATCCATCTGGCGTTTCAATGCTGCGAGCATTTAAACAGAGCGCTTGTCGTCGAAGCAGAAACAGCCAAGCTGTTCAGGCTTCCAACCGTTTCTGCCGTGCCCGTTCCAAAAGCGGGCGGAGCGATGGCGTCTTATGCGTTTAAGCAGATGAAGTCTCCTGTTCTTGTTGAAACCATTCAGGCTGACGCCGGAATTGATATAGGCGATACGTTTATCGGCATGCATCTGAAGCCGGTGGCTGTCCCTGTGCGTGTCTCTCAAAACAGCCTCGGTTCAGCTCATGTGACATTGGCGCGTACACGGCCGAAACTAATCGGTGGAGTGCGGGCGGTTTATG
>NZ_JAVAXX010000276.1:0-8442 GCF_042709275.1 Bacillus sp. LR_5
AATCATTTTAAAATTTAAATTAAAATAAAATGATATTTATAATAAAGAAATTACCATACATTCACCCTTTTTTTCAAGCGATTCAGCTTTTCTTTTCATCTTGAAAAAAATCTTTATTAAAGCTTGTTCCCTTTGTTTTGCTCTCCTCTTTTTTTAACGTTGCCCCTTTTCTGATCAGTTTGGTACCGTACTTTTTATTCAGCTTTTCCATCATCTGCTGAATAGGCTCATCCTTCGCATCTTCATTAAAGCTGAACAAATCGAGCTGTTTATAGGCCTGCTCTTTTTCTACTAAATCCGTTCCGGTAATGCCAAGCAGCCTGACAGGATTTTTATTCCAATGTTTAAAAAAGAGGTGCTCCGCTTCTTTCAAAATGTCATTTTTTTGATCAATCGGGTTTCTCAGCGTGGTGCTTCTTGTGATGGTTTTCCAATCCGCATATCTAATCATAATAAAAAGCTTCGAAGCCATGACTTCCTTGCGCTGTAAACGGGCACTCACAGAAGCAGCAAGCTTTCTAAAGACGCCTAACAGCTCTTCTTCATCACTGGAATCATGGGAAAGTGTCGATGAGTTGCCGACGCTTTTAAATTCGTAAATGCGCTCCGGGTCAACCGGCGCATGGTGAATGCCATTTGCTTTATTTTTAAGGCGCGGACCGTTTATGCCAAGCAGGCGTTTCAGGGAGTGTTCATCAGCTGCAGCTAGCTCTCCGATTGTATGGATGCCAAGTCCCTTCAGTTTTTCCGCTGTCTTTTTGCCGACTCCGTGCATCTCTCCAACAGGAAGCGGCCACAGGATATCAGGCACTTGCCTCTTTCTTAAAATCGTAATTCCAAGCGGTTTTTTCATATCAGACGCCATCTTAGCGAGAAATTTATTCGGCGCGATCCCTATGCTTGACGGGAGCAGCAGCTCTTTTTGCAGCCTGCTTTGGATTTCTTTTGCCGTCTCTAGCGCGCGGCTGCTGTATGGTGTATCGGTCATGTCCATATAGCCTTCGTCGATGGAGACAGGCTCCACCAGGTCAGTATATTCACGGAGAATGGTAAACATTGCTCTGGAAGAGTTTCTATAGCGGTCAAAGTTCGGCGGAAGAACGATGAGCTCAGGACAATGGCGCTTCGCTTGCCAAACCGGCATCGTTGTTTTGACGCCGCGCGCTCTTGCTTCGTAGCTGCATGTTACCACAATGCCCTTTCGCTCCTTTACGTTTCCGGCAACTGCGACCGGCTTTCCCCGGAGAGCCGGATCATATGCCATTTCAACCGACGCATAAAAGCTATTCATATCAATATGGAAAATAATTCGGCTCTTTCCCGGCATAAACAAATCTCCTTTTCGGTCATTAGACAACAGCTTGTACATATAGTAAAATGAAGCTATTGAATGGATGTGATGACAATGTTTGTGGAATCGATAAATGACGTTTTATTCTTAGTCGATTTTTTCACAATTATTCTTCCTGCTCTAACGGCAATCGGGATTGCATTTCTCTTACGGGAGTGCCGTGCGGGCGAGCAATGGAAATCAAAACGAACAGATGAACATCAGACGGTCTTTCACATTAACCGAACAGACTTTCTTATTATTATATATCATCGCATTACAACTTGGATACGTAAAGTCTTCCGCATGAATTCGCCTGTGAACGATGAGGAAGACGCCGGTTCTCTTCTTTTATAAACCGCATTTATAAAAAGGAGGAGAACAAAATTGTTAAAAACATATCAAAAACTTTTGGCTATGGGTATCTTTTTGATCGTATTATGCTCGGGCAATGCTGCATTTGCAGCGACTAATCAGGTGGGAGGCCTCAGCAACGTAGGTTTTTTCCACGATTATTTAATCGAACCGTTTTCCGCTCTGCTTAAGGGTGTTGCCGGGCTGTTTCACGGAGAATACGGACTCTCTATTATCCTCGTAACCATTATTGTGCGTATGGTTGTACTGCCTTTGTTTGTTAATCAGTTCAAAAAACAGCGCGTGTTCCAAGAGAAAATGGCCGTTATTAAACCTCAGGTTGACAGCATTCAGGCCAAATTGAAAAAAACGAAGGACCCTGAAAAACAAAAAGAACTGCAAATGGAAATGATGAAGCTGTATCAAGAGAACAACATCAATCCGCTTGCTATGGGATGCCTCCCAATGCTGATTCAGTTTCCTATTGTGATTGGGTTTTATTACGCGATTCGCTCTACACCTGAAATTGCGTCACACTCGTTTTTATGGTTCAGTTTAGGACAATCTGACATTCTCGTGTCTCTTAGTGCGGGAGCAATGTACTTTATCCAGGCCTATGTCGCTCAAAAACTGAGCGCGAAATATTCCGCTGTCCCGCAAACCCCTGCGGCACAGCAATCCGCAAAATTGATGGTGTTCATCTTCCCTGTGATGATGACGATTTTCTCGCTTAATGTTCCGGCAGCCCTTCCGCTGTACTGGTTTACAAGCGGACTGTTTTTGACAGTGCAAAACATCGTCCTTCAGATGACGCATCATAAAAGTAAAAAAACAGCCGCTCTTACTGAGTCGGTGAAATAAAAAAGCAACCCCGCGCGAAAAGCCGGGGTTGTTTTTTTGTTACTTGCAAAGCATACCGCGCCAAACAGTCTTGTTTATCATGGCTGAAGCAGAAATGGCTATCCTAAAAAACAGCCGTACCGTTTAAAAAGAAGGAAATCGGGAATACCTTTACTCACCTCCATATGAAAGGAGCATGTACGTTGACGGAACGCTTTCAGCAAAAAAATATTTCTGTACCTGAAGGAATCTGGATTATGAGACAAACCTGGAATGATGTCTTATTTGCCCACTGGCCTGTTGATGTTTCTATCCTTCGCGCTTTGGTACCGTCCGTTTTAGAATTAGATACATATAACGGGCAAGCTTGGATCAGCATGCTTCCCTTTATCCTCACGAACCTGAGGGCGCGTTATCTTCCTGCCATTCCCGGTGCGCGTGCATTTCCTGAGCTTAACCTCCGCACCTATGTCACGTATAAAGGCAAGCCCGGCATTTATTTTTTTAGCTTAGATGCCAATCATCGTCTGGCGGTCCTTGGCGCTCGCACATTCTTTCATCTGCCTTATTTTTACGCGGATATGAAAGCCGAAAAAAACGGTGATGCCATTGACTATGTCAGCAAGCGAAAAAATGACAAAGAAGCAGCATTCCACGCCGCATACCGGCCCATTTCAGCGCCTTTTACAGCAGAAAAGGATTCGCTCGATTACTGGCTGACAGAACGGTATAGACTCTATACTACCAATCAGAGCAAACTCTATTACGAAGACATCCATCATCATCCATGGCTGCTGCAAAACGCCGAAGCGGAAATTTCAGTCAATACGGTGACTGATGCTCACGGTATTACATTGCCGGAGTCAGACCCCTTGCTTCATTACGCTAAAAAACAGGATGTGTTATTTTGGCCGCTTAGAAAATGGAGCTAAAAAAACCCGATGCGGGAAATGGCACTCGGGTTTTCTTTTTTTATTTTGCTGCCTCTTCAATAATGGCAACAACCATTTCTGCCGTTTTAACGAGCTCTTCGATCGGCATTTTTTCATTTTTTGTATGGATTTGCTCATAACCGACAGCAAGATTGACCGTCGGGATGCCATGACCAGCGATTACGTTCGCGTCGCTTCCGCCGCCGCTCGTTTGCAGCTCGCTTGGACGTCCGATTTTAGCAGCCGCTTTTTTCGCGATTTCAACAACTTGGTCGCCGTCTTGATATTTAAAGCCCGGATACATAACCTCAATTTCGACTTCTGCGCGTCCGCCCATATCAGCAGCTGCCTCTTCAAAAGCAGCTTTCATTTTTTGAACCTGAGCTTCCATTTTCTCAGGAACTAAAGAGCGCGCTTCAGCAAGAATATGAACTTCGTCGCACACAATGTTTGTTTGTGTGCCGCCTTCAAACCGGCCGATATTAGCTGTTGTTTCTTCATCGATACGGCCCAATGGCATTTTTGAAATGGCTTTGCTAGCGATTGTAATCGCTGAAATGCCTTTTTCAGGTTCAACCCCGGCGTGAGCGGTTTTCCCGAAAATTGCCGCTCTTACCTTCGCCTGTGTCGGCGCGGCCACAATGATATTTCCGACTTTTCCGTCTGAATCAAGAGCATAGCCGTAGGATGCAGTGATCATAGAACGGTCAAGCGCCTTCGCTCCGATCAGACCCGATTCTTCCCCTACTGTGATGATGAATTCAATCGTGCCGTGTTCAATGTTTTCTTCTTTCAGCACCTTAATCGCTTCAAACATTGCAGCCAGTCCCGCTTTATCATCAGCGCCTAAAATCGTCGTGCCGTCAGTTTTGACGTAACCGTTCTCTACAACTGGTTTTACGCCGTTTCCGGGTACAACTGTGTCCATATGAGATGTAAAATAGATCGTATCTGTTTGTTTTGTCCCTTTTAGCGTGCAAATCAGGTTACCGGCTCCGTGGCCCGTGATATCCATTGTATCGTCTTCTTTAACATCCACACCTAAATCAGAAAATTTTCGTTTCAGCACTTTGCAGATTTCAGCTTCGTGCTTTGTTTCTGAGTCAATTTGGACAAGCTCTAAAAATTCTTCCAGCAGGCGTTTTTCATTCACCATTTGTAAGTCCCTCCATATTAAAGCGGTATGTTACCGTGCTTTTTTTTCGGTCTCTCTTCTGTCTTATGTGCAAGCATATGAAAAGCTTGAATCAGTCTTCCCCTTGATTCTTCCGGCAAAATGATGTCATCGACCATTCCACAAGCGGCCGCTTTGTATGGGCCGGCGTTTTGCTTTTTGTATTCAGCAGTTTTTTCGCGTTTCGTCTTTTGCGGGTCAGCTGAAGCTTTGATTTCCTTTTCATACAAAATCGATGCCGCACCTTCTGGACCCATCACTGCGATTTCAGCATTCGGCCATGCAAACACAAGGTCCGCTCCGATCGCTTTGCTGTTCATGGCCACATAGGCGCCGCCGTACGCTTTTCTAATGATGAGTGTGACTTTTGGGACAGTCGCTTCAGCATAAGCAAACAATAATTTTGCTCCATGCCTGATGATTCCGTTGTGCTCTTGCTGAATACCCGGCAGAAACCCCGGGACATCTTCGACAGTCAACAGCGGGATATCAAATGCGTCACAAAAACGGATGAACCTTGCTGCTTTATCAGCAGCGTCAATCGTCAGGCTTCCCGCCAGATGCTTCGGCTGGCTCGCCACGATGCCGATTGCTTTTTCTCCCAGCCTTGCAAACCCAATGACAATGTTCTTCGCAAAAAATGGCTGAATCTCAAAAAAAGACTGCGGGTCAGCCAGCTCCCTGATTACCTTCCGAACATCATAAGGCTTTGTCGTGTCAGCAGGGACAAGACGGTTTAATAACGGTCTGGACGCCTCTTTCTCTGGCTTCGGCTCTGTTGTCCGGCCATTCAGCGGCAAATAAGACAGTAGTTTTCTCACGCCTGTCAGAACCTCCTTCTCCGTATGCCCGGAAAAGTGGGCGTTTCCGCTGACGGCATTATGTATCCCCGCTCCGCCTAAGCTCTCCGCATCAACCTGTTCCCCTGTCACTTTTTCAATCACCTTCGGGCCGGTAATAAACATCCGGCCAGTCTGTTCAGCCATAAATATAAAATCTGTGAGTGCCGGAGAATATACAGCGCCTCCAGCGCACGGCCCTAAAATAACCGATATTTGCGGAATGACTCCGGAATATAAGACGTTTCGGTAAAATATGTGACCGTATCCATCTAATGATACCACACCCTCTTGAATTCTCGCACCACCTGAGTCATTCAGCCCGATAATCGGCGCCTTATTTTTTGCTGCCAGATCCATCAAAGCGCAGATTTTCCTGGCATGGGTTTCGCCAAGCGCCCCTCCGTACACTGTGAAGTCTTGCGCAAATACATAAACTGAGCGACCGTCAATTGTGCCGTACCCTGTCACGACCCCATCCCCTAACGTGCGCTGTTCTCTTGTTAACACTTGACTTTCCATGAAGGGGTGTAATTCGATAAAGCTGTCCTGATCTAGAAGAAATATGATCCTTTCCCGAGCAGTGAGCTTGCCCTTTTGCCGCTGCTGAGCCAGCTTTTCCCGTCCTCCGCCTTCTTCTGCCTGCTTGCGTTTCGTGTATAAATGATCCATGTGCTCATCCATGCTCATTGTGTTGGTCTCCTTTCGGTTCACAAAGCTCTACAAGAACACCGTTTGTTTCCCGAGGGGAAATAAACGCGATCTTTTTCCCGTTTGCCCCCTGTCTTGGAAACCTGTCAATCAATTGAACATGCCGGTCAGACAATGCTTGAAGCTGTTCAGACAGGCCGTTGCACAAAAATGCAATATGATGCAGTCCCTGCCCTTTCTTCTCCAAAAATAAACGGACGGGGCTGTCAGCTGTCAACGGCTCTATCAGCTCAAGTTTGACGCTACCAGCTTGAAAAAAAGCAACATTCACCTTTTGCTCTTCAACCGTTTCTTGATGAAGAAATGCAAGCCCCAATACATTTTCATAAAAGCTTCTTGCATCTTTTATCGAAAAAACGGCTATCCCGATATGATCAAGCCTGTTCATTTTCATCCCTGCTTTCGCTAATAGATATCGCTTGTCCGCCCATTCAAAACACGCTAAAATATAGACAGATTGTTTAAGGAGTGAAAATCATGTCTCAAAAACTGATGAAAAGCGTTTTGATCGTGATTTTGGGAGTTTTTATTCTTTCAACTGTACTCTCAGGAATCGTCATGTTTCTATAACGATAAAAAAGCAGGCGCCTTATTCAATGGGAATATCCTGCTTTTTTATCAGAGCTTTATGCTCGATGGCAATCTCCTCAAAAGAGCGGTTGTCGTCCGTGATCAGCACTCTCGTTCCTACTGGTATCGTTTGAAACAAATGAACAACCTCATCGTTATGCATACGTATACAGCCGTTAGACACAAATTTTCCTACTGATTCCTCTCGGTTTGTCCCATGAATTCCATAAATCCGCCCGTCCGTTCCTTTCGCGTCAAATCCGATCCATCTGGCCCCAAGCGGGTTGTCAGGAGATCCCCCTTCAATATTTTTCTTTCTGTAGTAAGGATTTTCCGCTTTTACCGTTACCGAAAACTCTCCTTCAGGCGTCAAATCATCTGTTTTTCCAGTCGCCACACTGAACACGCCTTCTACTTTGTTGTCTAGGATAACAGCAAGTTCATTTGTTCGCTTGTTGACAATAACATATGGATCACCCGGCAGCGGATTTTCGCCGAGCGGCCAAATCGGTGAAATCATCATAAAAATCGAACATAAGAAAAAACGCATAAGCTCCTCCTTTTTCATTAGGTTGACCAATGAAGGAAGAGCTCATGCGAATCATCCGAGTGATTTTTGCGCTTTTATTCCTTTAAAATAACTTTTAATCACTAAATATTGTTCCATTTCGCCGAGAAGATGGAAGAGAGCGGCCCTTGCTTCAAATTCCTCTCTAGTCGCCGGAAGCGGCATCTCCTCAAATTCTTTTCTCATGTCAGCAAGTCTTTTCAGAAATTTGTACGCTGTATTCCCAGGGTGTATCGCCTCCCGCAAATCATGAATAAATTCAGCGATCATTTTTCCCTGATCTACCGTGATGGAGATCGATGTCACTTTAGGGAGAAGGCGTTCAATAATTTCAAATTGCTTTTCTCTCATTTTAAAATAATGATAATGCAGATTTTCGTAACGTAAAATGTGGTTTTGCACATCTCGATATGCCAGGTTTTTAGCCTCCGTAATAAGCTGGTGCGTTTCCGGAATTTCTTTTCCAGACCAATCTTGCTCACCAGTTAACAAATACCGTTCGATTTCTGCAAAAATGACAGCAAAGTTATCCTCTATCTTTTTACGGTAAGCAATCAGCTTCCGATCAAGACTCGGCATATACAAGTTCATCAATAGAGCGACGCCGATGCCGACCGTAATCAGCTGAACTTCATTCCAGATGAAAGTAGGCGTAATGCCGCCGGACATGTATAAATGAAGGATAATAACGGAACTGGTGACGATACCCTCGTTAATTTTTAACAGAACCGTTATCGGAATGAATATCAAAAGAAGCGCTCCGATCACAAACGGGTGGTAGCCAATAAGCTCGAAAAAGAGAAAAGAAAAAACAATTGCCAGACAGCATGCCGCAAAGCGGGCCCATGAGGCCTGAAGCGACCGTTTTTGTGTGATTTGTATGCACAAAATGGTGATGATTCCTGCTGATGCGAAGTTTTGCAAATGCAATAACTGGCTTATATAAATAGCCAAAGCTGTTCCAAGCGCGGTCTTTATTGTGCGGTAACCAATTTTAAACATGTCGGACTCCATTTCTATTTGTTTCTTCAATAAAAAAGAAGAAGCGATCAGCCTTCTTCTTTTTTTCTATATTCTATAATATTTTCTCTAAAAAGTCCTGCGCTCTTTTGGATTTTGGCGAC
>NZ_JAVAXX010000277.1:0-8301 GCF_042709275.1 Bacillus sp. LR_5
CGTACCTTTAATACATTATTCATGATTTTTTCATAAAGAGGAGAAGGATATTCGAACTAAAAATATCCTTACTGAAGTTAAGCGTTGATTTTCATTCTTTCATCTGCTAACATATTATCATATTAGCGAACTAAAGGATTCGGAATTTTCCTTCATAAGATAACAGCGGAGGTGCTCGGGTTGATGTTTATGTTTGAAAAACCGCACGGCATGAGAGATGCACTGCCCGGTTTATACGAAACGAAAAAAAAGGTGAGACGATCGTTAACCGATTTGATTGATAAATGGGGATATCAATTTATGGAAACGCCGACACTGGAGTTTTACGATACGGTTGGCGTCCAGTCAGCAATTGAAGAGCAGCAGCTGTTTAAGCTACTTGATCAGGACGGCAAGACATTGGTGCTTCGCCCGGATATGACGGGGCCGATTGCAAGGGTGGCGGCATCGAAGCTTTTGAAACACGGTCATCCGCTAAGAGTCGGCTATGCGGCAAATGTATTCAGGGCTCAGGAGCGTGAAGGCGGACGTCCGGCTGAGTTCGAGCAGGTTGGAGTGGAGTTAATCGGTGACGGCACGACGAGCGCGGATGCGGAGGTCATTGCTTTAGTCGTCGGGGCATTGAAAAACGCTGGGCTGGCATCCTTTAAAATTGCCATCGGCCATGCCGGCATTGCGGATGCTTTGTTTGTTGAGGTGCTCGGAAACGTTGAACGAGCTGATGTGCTGCGGAGGTTCTTATATGAAAAGAACTACGTCGGTTACAGAGAGCATGTCAAGTCTCTCCCGCTTTCCTCCATTGATAAAAGCAGGCTGCTTGAGCTCCTTGAACTGCGGGGCGGTATAGAAGTATGCGGACGTGCCGAGGAAATCGTCGATTCTGCGCAAGGAAAAAGCGTGGTTGATGAGCTGAAGGCGCTGTGGGACATTCTTGAGGATTACGGATGTACGGAAAATGTCCGCCTGGATCTGAATATGGTCAGCCACATGAGCTATTACACAGGGATTTTATTTGAAGTGTACGCCGAGAATGTCGGTTTTGTCATTGGAAGCGGCGGCCGTTACAACAAGCTGTTGGGCCATTTTGATTCACCTGCACCGGCAACAGGCTTCGGGCTTCGGATCGACCGGCTGATTGAAGCCCTTCATATGAAGGACGAACCTTGTGAAATAGACGCTGTTATTTTCAGCAAAGAGCAGCGGGCGCAAGCCATCGCTTATGCGAATGAAGAACGCATGAAAGGGAACAAAGTGGTTCTTCAAGATTTATCGGGAATAGAAAATATCGATCAGATGACAAAATCTTTTGCAAACGTCACTTATTTTATCGGTGCCAGAAAGGAAGAGCAAAATGGGTAAGTTACTCACAATGGCGATGCCAAAGGGCCGGATATTTGAAGAAGCGGCAGGGCTGCTGAGGCAGGCAGGCTACAGGCTCCCTGAGGAGTTTGAAGATTCGAGAAAACTGATCATCGATGTGCCGGAGGAAAATCTTCGTTTCATATTAGCGAAGCCGATGGACGTAACCACGTATGTGGAGCATGGCGTGGCAGACGTCGGAATTGCGGGCAAGGATGTCATGCTGGAGGAGGAACGCGACGTGTATGAGGTACTGGATTTAAACATCAGCAAATGCCACTTAGCTGTCGCCGGACTTCCGAATACAGACTGGAGCGGAGTGGCGCCAAGAATCGCGACAAAGTATCCGAATGTGGCTTCCAGTTATTTCAGAGAGCAGGGAGAACAAGTCGAGATTATTAAGCTCAACGGTTCAATTGAACTGGCTCCGCTCATTGGGCTTGCAGATCGGATAGTGGACATTGTTTCCACAGGACAGACGCTGAAAGAAAATGGGCTTGTTGAAACGGAGCACATTTGTGACATTACCTCTCGCTTTATTGTCAACCCGGTAAGCTATCGCATGAAAGACGATGTGATTGACGAAATGGCATCCCGCCTATCTCTCGTTGTGGAAGGAGAGACGGCAAAATGAAGATCAAAACCATCAGCGGAGCGGAACGGCTTTCTCTCAAGCGTTCCATCGATGCCGGAACGGAAGAGCAAAGAAAGACGGTCCGGTCCATTATTGAAGATGTTAAAGCAAACGGTGATCAGGCGGTTCGCAGCTACACGGCGAAATTTGACGGCATCGAAATAGACAGCCCGCTGGTCACAAAAGAAGAATTTGAGGAGGCATACACCTCACTGGATTCACGTCTTCTTCAGGTGATTAGGCAGGCAATCGAAAATATTAGGGAATATCACGAAAGACAGCTGCAATCCTCCTGGTTTTATCACAGAAAGGACGGCACAATGCTGGGGCAGAAAGTGACGGCGCTGGATTCCGCCGGTGTATATGTGCCGGGGGGAACGGCCGCATATCCTTCATCTGTTTTGATGAATGTGATTCCGGCGCTCGTAGCGGGCGTTGAAAGAATCGTTCTCGTCACGCCTCCGGGAAAAGACGGTCTGCTGTCTCCTGGAGTTTTGGTTGCAGCAGCCGAGCTGGGCATAAAAGATATTTACAAAATGGGCGGCGCTCAGGCGATTGCGGCGTTAGCATACGGAACAGAAACCATTGAGCCGGTGGATAAAATCACGGGTCCGGGCAACATTTATGTCGCGCTTGCCAAACGAGAAGTGTTCGGCGATGTCGATATCGATATGATTGCCGGACCGAGTGAAATCGTCGTGCTGGCTGATGAAACAGCGATTCCGAGCGAAATTGCAGCCGATCTGCTGTCACAGGCGGAACACGATAAGCTCAGCTCATGTGTGTTTGTCACAGATTCCATGGCGCTGGCCGAGACGGTTTCAGCCGAGGTGAATAAGCAGCTGGAAACCTTGCCGCGAAGAGAAATAGCGGAAGCTTCAGTGAGAGATTACGGTTGTATATATGTGGTGGAAACAATGGTAGAAGCGATTGAGACTGTCAATACACTCGCGCCAGAGCATTTAGAAATCATAACACAGTCTCCGGAAGCTTTGCTTGGCAGTATCAAACATGCGGGTGCAATTTTCTTAGGCAGATACAGCCCTGAGCCTGTCGGTGATTATTTTGCCGGACCGAACCATGTGCTTCCGACAAACGGAACAGCCAGATTTTCAAGTCCATTAAACGTAACTGATTTTCAAAAGAAATCGAGCATTATTTCTTACAGTCAATCAGCCTTTGAAGAACATGCCGAAAGCATCGCGGCTTTTGCCAGACTGGAAGGGTTAGAAGCCCATGCCAGATCAATTGAAGCGAGAGAACGGAGGATTTCTAAATGAGAAAAGCGGAACGCGTCAGGAAAACAAACGAAACAGATATTGAGCTGGCATTTACAATAGACGGCGGAGGACAAGCGGATATTAAAACAGATGTGCCGTTTATGACACATATGTTGGATTTATTCACGAAACACGGCCAATTTGATCTTTCCATTAACGCAAAAGGCGATGTTGATATAGATGATCACCACACGACTGAAGATATCGGCATCTGCTTAGGGCAGGCGCTGCTCGAAGCGTTAGGCGATAAAAAAGGAATCAAACGCTACGGATCGGCGTTTGTGCCGATGGATGAGGCACTTGCTCAAGTTGTGATTGATTTAAGCAACCGGCCGCACTTAGAAATGCGCGCTGACTTCCCGGCTGCTAAAGTCGGAACTTTCGATACGGAGCTTGTACATGAATTTTTGTGGAAGCTGGCGCTCGAAGCTCGAATGAACCTGCACGTCATCGTTCATTATGGCACAAACACCCACCACATGATTGAAGCCGTTTTTAAAGCACTGGGACGTGCGCTTGATGAAGCGACAACGATCGATCCGCGAGTTAAAGGAATACCGTCAACGAAAGGGATGCTGTAAATGATCGGCGTGATAGATTACGGAATGGGGAATTTATACAGTGTCTCAAAGGCGCTTGAACGTGTCGGCGTGCCGTATTTTGTTTCTGAAAAGCCGGAGGAGCTGAAAGAAGCTGATGCCTTCATTTTGCCGGGAGTTGGTTCATTTGGAGACGCGATGGACAATTTGCGCTACACGAAGCTTGATCAATTGATTCACGATATGGTCTCAGAGGGAAGGCTGCTTCTCGGGATCTGCCTCGGCATGCAGCTTTTATTTGAAGAAAGCGAAGAAAACGGCACCGCTTCAGGACTCGGGCTGTTAAAAGGAAAAGCAGTCAGGCTGAAAGCAGAAGATGAAAAAGGAAACAAGCTGAAGGTTCCGCATATGGGCTGGAACCTCCTTTCCTTTCATAACGAATCTCCGCTGCTGTCTGAAACAGAACAAGGCTACGCTTACTTCGTTCATTCCTATTACATTGACGGGATGGAGGAGAACGCGCTTCTGGCAAGCGCCGATTATGGTGTACGAGTGCCTGCTGTAGTCGGAAAAAGAAACGTCTTCGGCGCCCAATTTCATCCGGAAAAAAGCAGCACGGTCGGAATGTCTATTTTAACTCAATTTACGAAAATGGCAGCAGAACAGAAGGTGAAAAAATGAGTGCTTTTACATTATATCCGGCAATTGATATGAGAAACGGCAAATGTGTCCGCCTTGTTCAAGGGGATTATAATAAGGAAACGATATATGGCGATTCACCGTACGACATGGCTGAGTTATTTGCGAAAGAGGGTGCCGAATGGATCCATCTCGTTGATCTCGACGGGGCCAAAGAAGGGAAAAGAGTGAATGACCGCCATGTGATTGAGATTGCGCAAAAGCTGAACCTAAAAGTCGAAATCGGCGGCGGGATCCGTTCCGAAAAAGACGTCTGCGAATATTTATCAGCAGGAGTCGATCGGGTAATTCTCGGAAGCTCAGCAGTTTCTAACCCTCCGTTTGTCAAAAAAATGCTGAAACAATATGGCGAGAAAATTGCAATCGGACTGGATGCGAGAAACGGTTTTGTTTCAACAGAGGGATGGCTGGAAACATCAACCCTTAAGGCAACCGAACTAGGCAAGGAGCTTGCCAATGAAGGTGCGGAAGTCTTTATTTTTACTGACATCGCGACAGACGGAATGCTGTCAGGCCCCAATGTTAAAAGCACGGTCGAGCTTGCTAAGGAAACGGGGAAATCGGTGATCGCTTCCGGCGGAGTCAGCTCCGTCGCGGATCTCGAAGCTCTCGCCCGCTATGAGGCGGACGGCGTCTCTGGAGCGATCATCGGAAAAGCGCTGTATACCAATCAGTTTACGCTGTGTGAGGCGCTTGAAAGGGTGAAGCGCAAATGATCACAAAACGGATTATTCCATGCCTTGATGTCAAAGAAGGACGCGTTGTCAAAGGAATTCAATTTCTCGAATTGAAGGATGCCGGTGACCCAGTTGAACTGGCGGAAGTGTACGACCGGGAAGGCGCGGATGAACTCGTTTTTCTTGATATTTCTGCCTCGCATGAAGGACGCAAAACGATGGTTGACGTTGTGGAGCAGGTTGCCGCGAAGCTTGCCATTCCGTTTACAGTCGGCGGCGGCATCAATCAGCTCAGTGATATGAAAACGATACTGCGTGCCGGAGCGGACAAAGTGTCGGTGAACACGGCAGCTGTTCTCCGCCCTGAGCTGATTGCAGAAGGAGCCGAGTTTTTCGGTTCGCAATGCATCGTTCTTGCCATTGATGCCAAGTATGACAAAGAATCTGACACATATAAGGTCTATACGCACGGCGGCAGAAAGAAAACAGATTGGGAGGTCACCGCGTGGGCAAAAGAAGGCGTCAAACGCGGGGCAGGAGAAATATTGCTGACAAGCATGGACTCTGACGGTGAGAAAAAAGGCTTCGACCACACGCTGACAAAGCTTGTTTCCGAAGCTGTCCCCGTCCCTGTTATCGCCTCGGGAGGCGCGGGAAACGCACAGCATATGCTTGAGGCTTTTACAAAAGGAAAAGCTGACGCCGCGCTGGCCGCCTCAATTTTTCATTATAAAGAAACATCGATTAAAGAAGTGAAATCATACTTGAAAGAATACGGGGTGAATGTGAGATGAAACAGGCAGATGAACTGCGTTTTAACGAGGACGGATTAATTCCTGCCATCGTGCAGGATGCGGCAAGCAAAGAAGTGCTGACCCTTGCGTATATGAACAAGGAATCGTACGAAAAAACGCTGGAAACGAAGGAAACATGGTTTTACAGCCGCTCACGCCAAGCGTTATGGCATAAAGGAGAAACCTCAGGGAACACGCAAGCCGTCAAAGGTATCCGGTATGACTGCGATCAAGACGCGCTGCTCGTACTCGTAGAACCGTCAGGCCCGGCATGCCACACTGGCAGCTACAGCTGTTTTACAAAGGAACAAGCAGAAGAACAGGCCGCGGGCCGATTCGGCATCATGAACGAACTGGAGCGGGTGATCGCGGAACGCCAAGCGGAAATGCCTGAAGGAGCTTACACCACGTACCTCTTCCGTGAAGGCGTCGATAAGATTTTGAAAAAAGTCGGAGAAGAAGCATCCGAAGTCATCATCGCCGCGAAAAACCGGGATCATGAGGAACTCAAATGGGAAGCGGCAGACCTGCTGTATCACCTGCTTGTCCTGCTCAGAGAACAAGCCTTGCCGCTGGATGATGTGCTTGACGTATTGAAAAAACGCCATTCTGAGAAAGAAGAGTAAAGAGCCGTATGTTACGGCTCTTTTTGTTTTATGAAATTTTGAGATGATTAAAGCAAATTAGTTCGTTTTCCTACTTAATCAAATTCCTCCATAATGTAACATGGAAAAGAATAATATAATCACCCTTTGAACAGGGACTGATCGCATTATTTATAGAGAAAAAATAGAATATAATTCTCGAAAAAAATCCGTGGAGGTTCGTCATGAAAAAGATCATCTTTATTTGCTTCAGCTTATTACTCGCCCTGATAGAAGGATGCAGTATGAATGACAATGATAAGAACAACTCAAACGAACATAAAACAGAAGCCGTAAAACCAAAAGACATGAATCCAAAAGACCTGCCGCAAGTTCCGGCATTTCAGGACGAGAAAACGAGAGAGTATATGGTGTCAACGAAAGAAGAGGAGCCGGGGTATTATTTGCTTGAGTCTAAGCTGAATGGATTTAGGATGTTGTTTCCAGAGGATGCGGAGTATTCCGACTCTGAAACTTCAAAGACATACGAGTCACTATTTTTTGATAGCTTTAATAAAAAAACGAATATAGTAATGAATGCTTCAGTAAAGTTCTATCAAAATGAATCTTTTATAAACGAACCGGAGAATATGTTGGATATTATTAGCGGTAAAAATGAATACAAAGGTAATTTTGAGAAATTAGAAACGAAGGATAAAGATATTTACTTTGCCTCAAAACAAGAAAACTTTGACAAAAAAGAGAAACCATCTTATATCTTCCTTGGTTATATAAAATCGAAAAAACAAGATTATTTAGGGATGGAATATTCTTTTATGTTTAGCTGCTCCGCCAATGCAAATACATGTAAACAAAACCCGAAAGACAATGAAGAAAAAGTTAAAAAAATAATAAACTCTGCTAACTTTGGTGATATGTAAAGGGAAATACGAAGAAAGAGAGATATCTGCTCAAAGAAAAAGGCTTTTGATGATATAGAGGGAAAGAATAGTTTTTCTTATAGAGAATTAAGGGAAATAGAGTATTCGTTTCGATTCACCTACTATAAAGATGAAGAGGTTAAGTAAGAGCCGTATGATAAACGATTTTATGAAAAAAGAAATAGGTATTTTGATGTGTTTGTGGTGTTTTGCTTGATTTGTTAGTGAAAGGAGATCAAAACCAAGTCGGATTTCCTATTTATCCAAATTCCACCATGATGTAACATAGAAAAGGATAAAATAATCACGTATTAACCAGGTCAATAGGATTATTTTCGGTATGAAAATAGAATTCTATTCTCACAAAACCCTTGGAGGTTCGTAATGAAAAAGATCATATGTATTTGCTTTAGCTTATTACTTGCCCTGACAGGAGGATGCAGTATGCAAGACAATGATAAAAACACCACAAATGACAATAAAACAGAAGCCGTAAAACCAAAAGAAATGGATCCAAAAGACCTGCCGCAAGTTCCGGCGTTTCAAGATGAAAAAACGAGAGAGTACATGGTGTCAACGAAAGAAGAGGAGCCAGGGTATTATTTGCTTGAATCTAAGCTGAAAGGGTTTAGGATGTTGTTTCCGGAGGATGGGGAGTATGTACCTGATCTTTCAAGTAAAGGTGATAATGAGGAAACAATAGTATTTGATAGTTTCAATAAAAAAACTAACATTCAATATTACGGGCAATTAGAATATAATCAAGAAAAAAGTTTTGCGAATTACAAGGCTAC
>NZ_JAVAXX010000278.1:0-8273 GCF_042709275.1 Bacillus sp. LR_5
GACCAAAAACGTTGACGGAACCACCTACAAAAAACTTGTAACGCTATACGACCGATTTCGATTTGAAAATTAATGGGACACCCTATAATTGATACTCCACAAAGAGTATCTTTTTTATTGAAAGGAAACTTTTCGACAAATACTGATAAAGTTTATATTATTGCAATATAGGGAATGTATTGATGATGAAAATGAAAAGGGGTCGAAAACATGATAAGCTTACAATCAGATCAACTTCTTGAGGCAACAGTCGGACAATTTATGATTGAGGCGGACAAAGTAGCGCACGTGCAAGTCGGAAATAACCTTGAGCATGCATTATTAGTATTGACAAAAACCGGATACACAGCCATCCCGGTTCTGGATCCTTCCTACCGTTTACATGGCTTAATCGGGACAAATATGATCATGAACAGTATTTTTGGACTTGAGCGAATTGAGTTTGAAAAGCTTGACCAAATCACTGTTGAGGAAGTCATGCTGACCGACATTCCGCGCCTTCATATCAATGATCCGATTATGAAGGGATTCGGCATGGTCATTAATAACGGATTTGTCTGTGTTGAAAATGACGAGCAGGTATTTGAAGGGATTTTTACGAGAAGAGTCGTTTTAAAGGAATTGAATAAGCATATACGCTCATTGAATAAGTAGGCTGTACGGCCTATTTTTATTATATAGGCAGAGTGAAAAAAGAAAGCGCATACATAATTTAAACGAGAATAGGGCTTGAATAAGAAACTAAGATTTTATTAGAATGGGAGATAAGAAAAACTTATTGATAACAAAAAGGAGGACGACATGCAGCTTCAAGAGCTTCATATGCTCGTAGTTTTAGCTGAGGAATTAAATATGAGAAAGGCGGCAGAACGGCTTTTTGTATCTCAGCCGGCTTTATCTCAGCGCTTACAAACCATTGAAAAGGCGTGGGGAACAAAAATCTTTTTAAGATCTCAAAAAGGATTAACGGTAACGCCCGCCGGTGAGAAAATCATTCAGTTTGCGAATGATGTGACATTAGAGCAGGAAAGAATAAGAGAAAATATTGACGAGCTTGAAGGTGAAATTCACGGCACATTGAAGCTTGCCGTCGCCTCCATAATCGGTCAGCATTGGCTCCCTAAAGTCCTGAAGACGTATGTGGAAAAGTATCCGAATGCAAAGATCTCGCTCATAACCGGGTGGAGCAGCGAAATGCTGAAAAGCTTGTATGAGGATCAGGTTCATATCGGCATTATAAGAGGCAACCCTGAGTGGAAGGGGCGCAAAGATTACTTAATGACAGATCATCTGTATTTAGTGGATACTGAAATTTCCTGCATCGAAGATATTGCCCATACAGAACGGCCGTTTATCCAGTTTAAAAGTGATAGCACTTATTTTCAGGAAATTCAGCACTGGTGGCATCAAAAATTTAAAACGTCGCCGAAACAGACGATATTGGTTGATCAGATTGAAACGTGCAAACAGATGGCGCTGCACGGAATCGGTTATGCCATTTTGCCGTCTGTTACCCTTCAAAATGAAGATAAAGTGAATAAAATGCCTCTTTTAGACATGAAAGGGCATCCGATCGGTCGGGATACATGGTTATTAGGCTATGAGCCTGCCTTTGAACTGAAACAAGTTCAAGCTTTTGTACAAGTGATAAAGGATATGCTGGATCAGGAAAATCCATTTTAAAGACAGCGAGGTGCTGTCTTTTTTTTATTTATCTGTTGACAATGAAAATCATTATCATTTAAAGTGTTACATATGATATTGAAAATCATTATCAACTAATGGGGTGATAACAAGGCTAAAGCCGTGATTACATAAGCCAGCATGTAAGGAAATACAGAAGACATTGCCTTCATAATAAAAGATACGCTTCAGGAATATGAGTTGGATATCGATTGTGTCGAGATAGATGATGTGGATGTGTCTTGCTTAACCTCCTATGATTATGTACTGATTGGCACCTATACATGGGGGGACGGCGATTTGCCCTACGAAGCGGAGGATTTTTTCGAAGAGGTCAAACAGCTTCAGCTTCATGGTTTAAAAACAGCCTGCTTCGGGTCTGGCGATTATTCTTATCCAAAGTTTTGCGAAGCGGTGAATTTGTTCAATGCCATGCTGCAAGAGGCGGGAGCTGCTGTTTACCAGGAAACACTAAAAATTGAATTAGCGCCTGAAACGGATGAAGATGTGGAAAGCTGCCGAGCGTTTGCGAGAGGTTTTCTTGCATGGGCAGATTATATGAACAAGGAAAAAAGCCATGTTTCATAAAGGAGCAACTGCTGTTACGGCATCGGCGTTTTCTGGATATTTTGTGGCGGTACAAAGAGAAGGCATTTTTCATTATTCTTTGGAGCAGGGCTGGAGAAAGCTTTTTCGTTTGAAAAGTAAGATACACTGTATCAGCTACATAGGGCCTTACTTATTTGGTGTTGGTGAAAAGGGAACAGTCATTCGTTCGGCTGATGAAGGGAAAACCTGGACGATGTCGAGCTTTCCGACAAATGCAACAGTGTGGGCGATTACCGGCAGAAACAACGGGTTTGTCTGCGCCCACGGTAAGCATTGTATTTATGTATCGGATGATTTTGGTGTCTCATGGCGCGTAGCCAAACCTTTTGCCGAATTTCATAATCCCCCTGTTATCCGGTCGCTATGCCTTCACGGGGGCAATCTTTTTATTGGCACGCAAATACACGCATATTTTGGCGGCATTTGGGCTTACGACATTAAGCGTGACACTGTCCAAATTGTCAAAAAAGAAAAAAACCGGATGACGGCATCCATGCTCGTGTTCAATGAAAATTGGCTGGTGGCGGCGATGGGTTCTGTGAAAGGAAAGCACGGTGCTGTCACTGTACGGAATCTTTTGAATGGTGAAGAATTCATCATTCAATCCAGTATGATCAGAAAAGAAGAGTCATTTCTTGATCTTTCAGAGGATGATGGCATTATATATGTCACTACAACACAAGATGAAAATGGTTTTTCGAGAATTTACCAGGCTGATCTCGAAGCCCGATCGTTAAAATGGTTCGATACCATTAAGGGGCATGGATGGAGAGTGGCCAATCAGAAAGAGAATTTCTTTTGCGCAGGCTTGTATGAATGTAAATTTGTCCAGCCGTACGAAGTTTCAGCAATGATTCATTAGAGGAGGAACAAGGAATTGGCGAAGATTTTGCTCGTTTATGCAACAATGTCAGGCAACACTGAAGCTATGGCAGATTTGATTGAAAAGGGGCTTCAGGAGGCGTTAGCAGAAGTAGACCGTTTCGAAGCAATGGATATTGATGATGCCCAGCTGTTTACCGATTATGACCATGTCATAATGGGAACCTACACGTGGGGAGACGGAGATCTGCCTGATGAATTTTTAGATCTTGTTGAAGACATGGAGGAGATTGATTTTTCCGGCAAAACATGCGCTGTATTCGGTTCCGGTGATACAGCATATGAATTTTTCTGCGGAGCGGTTGATACGCTAGAGGCAAAAATAAAAGAACGCGGTGGAGACATTGTGCTGCCTTCGGTAAAAATCGAAAATAATCCAGAAGGTGAAGAAGAGGAAGAATTAATAAACTTCGGGAGACAATTCGCAAAGAAAAGCGGGTGCGCTGTCTGATCACTCACTGGGAACTGCTAAAACGGCTGTTCCTTTTTTTCTTGTCTTTGTATCTTTCCTTTGATACAGTAATGAGGTAGAAAATCAGGAGGAGGACTATACATATGAAAATGATGGACGCAAATGAAATTATTTCATTTATTCAAAATAGTACAAAATCTACACCTGTAAAGGTTTACGTGAAAGGTGAGCTGGAAGGAATCAATTTCGGTGAATCTGCGAAAGCTTTTATCAACGGAAACACTGGTGTCGTTTTCGGTGAATGGAGCGAAATCCAAACAGCAATCGAAGAAAACCAAAGCAAAATCGAAGACTATGTGGTTGAAAATGACCGCCGCAATTCTGCGATCCCAATGCTTGATCTTAAAAACATCAAAGCGCGTATCGAGCCGGGCGCGATCATCCGCGACCAAGTTGAAATCGGTGATAACGCAGTCATCATGATGGGTGCTTCTATTAATATCGGTTCAGTCATCGGCGAAGGCACAATGATTGATATGAACGTTGTGCTTGGCGGACGAGCTACTGTCGGAAAAAACTGCCATATCGGCGCGGGTTCTGTACTTGCGGGCGTTATTGAGCCGCCATCCGCTAAACCGGTTGTGATTGAAGACGACGTCGTAATCGGCGCAAATGCTGTTGTGCTTGAAGGTGTAACAGTAGGTAAAGGAGCTGTTGTTGCTGCGGGAGCGATCGTGGTAAACGACGTTGAGCCATACACTGTCGTTGCAGGCACACCAGCTAAAAAAATCAAAGACATTGATGAAAAAACAAAAGGCAAAACTGAAATCAAGCAGGAATTACGCCAGCTGTAAGGAAAAGTTTGATAAAAAAGGCGTGGATAATATATCCACGCCTTATTCGTATAGGCAGGAGGAATAGAAATGAAGAAAGAGGAGCTCATCGCAATTCGCAGAGATCTGCATCGTATACCGGAGCTTGGATTTCAGGAGTTCAAAACCCAGCAGTATTTATTAAATGTCTTGGAACAATATCCGCAAGACAGAATTGAAATTGAGAAATGGCGAACAGGGCTTTTTGTAAAAGTGAACGGGACGGCGCCGGAAAAAATGCTGGCGTACAGAGCGGATATCGATGCGCTTTCTATAGAAGAGCAAACTGGTCTTCCATTCGCATCAGAGCATCACGGCAACATGCACGCCTGCGGTCACGATTTGCATATGACGATTGCACTCGGCATTATTGATCATTTTGTTCACCACCCAGTCAAACATGATTTGCTTTTTCTGTTTCAGCCGGCAGAGGAAGGGCCTGGCGGTGCGGAACCAATGCTTGAGAGCGATGTATTAAAAAAGTGGCAGCCTGATTTCATCACTGCGCTTCATATTGCTCCAGAGCTTCCGGTAGGCACCATTGCGACAAAAAGCGGCCTTCTATTTGCGAATACATCAGAGCTAGTCATCGATCTGGAAGGCAAAGGGGGACATGCGGCATATCCGCATTTGGCTGAGGATATGGTTGTAGCGGCAAGTACACTTGTCACCCAGCTGCAAACGATTATCTCTAGAAACACAGATCCGCTAGACAGTGCTGTTATTACAGTTGGTACCATTACCGGAGGCTCGGCACAAAATATCATTGCGGAAACGGCCCACCTGGAAGGCACGATCCGCACGCTTTCTGAAGAATCGATGAAACAAGTAAAGGAACGGATTGAAGATGTGGTGAAAGGAATCGAAATCGGATTCCGCTGCAAAGGAAAAGTGACATATCCGTCTGTATATCACCAAGTTTACAATACGAGCGGATTAACAGAAGAGTTTATGTCTTTTGTTGCTGAACATCAACTGGCGACAGTAATTGAAGCAAAAGAAGCAATGACTGGGGAGGATTTTGGCTATATGCTGAAAAAATATCCCGGCTTCATGTTCTGGCTCGGCGCTGATTCTGAACATGGGCTTCATCATGCTAAGCTGAATCCCGATGAAAATGCGATAGAAACAGCGGTTCATGTCATGACAGGTTATTTTTCTGTTTATGCCAATTAAGCACAAATGAAAGAATAAAATTCCATAAAATGAGCACTCTAGTAAACGGAGGTGTTCAAAAATGGCTAAAAAAATTGGAATTGAACAATCGTTATCAGATGTAGAAGCTGCTTTAAAAGAAAAAGGATATGACGTTGTAATGATGAAAAGCCCTGCTGATGCTCAAGGCTGTGACTGCTGTGTCGTAACAGGTCTTGATAATAATGTGCAAGGGATAGCCGATACGGTAACACAAGCACCTGTCATTACAGCTTCCGGGATGACGGCTGAAGAAATTTGCAGCGAAGTTGAAAGCAGAATTCAGTAATATAAAAACCGAAGCAAAAAGCTTCGGTTCTTTTATTTATTCTGTTTCTTTAGGGAAAGCGCGGTCGAACGCGTTCTTTATTTCTTTTCTCAACACTCGTTCGACTCGCCACTGTTCCATATTTTCTGTTTTGGCAATGACCCTGATTACAATTTCAGAAGTCCCCAGTTCTTGAATCCCGATGACATTTGGGCCTTCTTTTATTTGTGGAAGAGCCGCTGCCGTCTCATCACAAACCTGCTGTAAAATATGAATCATTTCATCAATATTTCTTTCAGCCGGCACTTTAATGTCAACAAGAGCCTGCATGGTACCACGAGAATGATTGCTCACGTTTGTGATGTTTCGGTTGGGGATGTAATGCAGTGTTCCGTCAAAGCTGCGGATTTGAGTTGTCCTTAAGCCAACCTGCTCGACAATTCCGTCAAAGGTGGAAACGGTAATATAATCTCCGACATCCAATTGTTTCTCAAGCAAAATAAAAAAACCTGTCACGATATCACTGACAAGCCCTTGGGCGCCAAATCCGACAGCCAGGCCGACGATTCCTGCCCCCGCTAAAAGAGCGCTTGGATCATAATGAAACAAATCTAGAACCATGACGAAAAATATGAAAATCAATGTATAAGCAAATATGTTAAGAGTCAGGCTTCGGAGCGTATGTGCACGTCCGATAGACAAGCTATTCTGCTCCTCGAATTTTGCAAACAGATGTTTAATGATTTTCATGCCTAATGATCGAACGATAAAATAGAGCAATATTATAATGGCGAGTTTAATGAGCAGAACACCGGCATTTGTAATCAGTCCCGCCCAATCATATTGTTTAATAAAGTCCATGTTGAGCTCCTTTTCTAATTGATTGCTGCACATTGAGGCTAGTTACCCTGTACATGACCATGTTAAACGTTTTATTCAAAAATGTCGAAGCCAAAGACATACATGATTTGTTAAAAATTGACTCAGGAAATCTGCTTTTATATAATGGCATTGCAATATAACTAAAAATGGTTAATCACCCTTTATTTTCATGCGATTTTGACCTTTAAGCCAAACAATAAATTGGAGGGATACATATGGCAGAACGTATGGTAGGTAAACAAGCTCCTCGTTTTGAAATGGAAGCAGTCCTTGCAAGCAAAGAATTCGGCAAAGTAAGTCTTGAGGAAAACATGAAAAACGACAAATGGACAGTGCTGTTCTTCTATCCAATGGACTTCACTTTTGTTTGTCCGACAGAAATTACAGCAATGTCTGACCGCTATGACGAGTTCGAAGATCTTGATGCAGAAGTCATCGGGGTTTCAACTGATACCATCCATACTCATTTAGCTTGGATCAATACAGACCGCAAAGAAAACGGTCTTGGCCAGCTGAAATACCCGCTTGCTGCTGATACAAACCATGAGGTATCCCGGGAATATGGCGTTTTAATCGAAGAAGAAGGTGTGGCTTTGCGCGGATTGTTTATTATTAATCCTGAAGGGGAGCTTCAATATCAAACTGTTTTCCATAACAACATTGGGCGTGATGTTGATGAAACGCTTCGTGTTCTCCAGGCGCTGCAAACTGGCGGACTCTGTCCGGCTAACTGGAAACCAGGCCAAAAAACACTCTAATTCTTTCCAAGAACGAAAAGCGGTCTAGCATATTCGTTAGGCCTCTCTTTTAAAATAGGAGGGAAAAAGCAATGAAATTACGTCAGCCCATGCCGGAATTGACGGGAGAAAAAGCTTGGTTAAATGGTGAAGTGACGAGAGAGCAATTGATTGGGGAAAAGCCGACGCTTATTCATTTCTGGTCCATCAGCTGCCACTTGTGCAAAGAAGCGATGCCGCAAGTGAATGAATTTCGTGATAAATATAAAGATCAGCTGAATGTTGTAGCTGTGCATATGCCCCGTTCCGAAGATGATCTTGACCTTGGTAAAATTAAAGAAACAGCCGCTGAACACGATATCACTCAGCCGATTTTTGTTGACAGTGACCATGCTTTAACCGATGCATTTGAAAATGAATACGTACCTGCGTATTATGTGTTTGATAAAACAGGACAGCTCCGTCACTTCCAAGCCGGCGGGAGCGGTATGAAAATGCTCGAAAAACGTGTGAACCGCGTTCTGGCTGAAACGGAATAGGTATCTGACTAAATAGTATTTCCTAAAAACCTGATCACATCAGGTTTTTTATTTGTGCAAAAAGCAATGGAAGAAGAGTAAGAAGCTTATTTTTCCAAATTTGGGTATAGGAATTGATGGTTTGTTTGATTGATACGCTAGAAAACACAGCTAATTTTTGATGTTTTTCCTCAATTTTAGATAAATCTCATATCT
>NZ_JAVAXX010000279.1:0-8164 GCF_042709275.1 Bacillus sp. LR_5
TTTGAGAAAGAATGAACAGCAATCAAAACAATGACATCAAAACAAAACATCATTTTCCGTTATTGTTGGCACTGGCTTTAACGATGGGGGTATTTGCAGCTGGATCTGAAGAGCTTGTGATCTCACCGCTGCTGCCGGATTTAGCAAAAGCCTTCAGCTCAGATGTCAGCGTCCTTGCGTTATCTATCAGTATTTACGGCATTATGATTTTTATCGGTGCGCCGCTTTTGGTTCCATTAGGCGATAAATACTCCAGAGAACTGAGCTTATTGGCCGGGCTTATGATCTTTATCATAGGAACGGTGATATGCGCTTTGGCTCAAAATATTTTTTTCTTCTTTTTAGGCCGGGCGCTTTCGGGATTGGCTGCGGGAGCGTTTGTTCCGACCGCTTACGCAGTTGTCGGTGATCGTGTTCCTTATACATACCGGGGCAAGGTGATGGGACTGATCGTTTCAAGCTGGTCGCTGGCGCTGATTTTCGGAGTGCCGCTCGGATCATTTATCGGCGGCGTCCTGCATTGGAGATGGACGTTTTGGATTTTCGCCTTGATGGGCGTTTTCGTTGTCCTGCTGATTCTCCTTGAAATGCGCCGCCATGCCCAACATAAAAACAGCGGCAAGAAAGAAATAGAAGAGCCGGCAGGAACATTCCGGGATGCGCTGAAAGTCCCTCGTGTACCTGTTTATATCACGATAACCTTTTGTAATATGATTGGTTTTTACGGTATGTATTCCTTTTTAGGCACCTATCTTCAGGACGTTTTTACCGGAGGAAACACGGCTGCGGGCTTATTTATCATGATTTATGGAATCGGGTTTTCCATGAGTGTGATTACAGGAAAGATAGCCGACCGCATCGGAAAAATGCGCTCCCTTTTAATTGCGCTGGGGGTCATCAGCGTTCTGCTGGCGTGTTTACCATATGCGCCGGCGTCTATGTTTCTGTTAATCACCAGCCTATTTATTTGGGGATTAATGCAAAGTTTGACGGTGACGCTGCTCAGCACCATTTTGAGTGACTGCTCAGAGCGTCATCGCGGAAAAGTCATGGTGTTTTACAGCCTCGCCTCGAATCTGGCCGTGACATTAGGTTCTGCTTTAATGGGACCCGTATATGTGGCATACGGCTATGCAGCTGTCGGATTGATTTGCGCCGCCATCACAGTCCTCGGATTTGTGCTCAGTGTATTCGCATATAAAAAGTACGGCAAACTTGAGCAGAAGGCCGATCAGTCCTTATCTCAATAAACAAAGTTTCTAAATTCCTATAATTAAAAACCCTTTTTAAAGGGTTTTTTTGTTTGTATGGGAATAATTATCAATATTTTCAAAAAACATTGACAGTTCAATTGCCGCTGGATAAAATTTACTTAAAATTTTAAAAGATTGGTTGGTGCTCATGATTATATTGGATAATAGCATTAAGACAAAAAAAAGAACTGATTCACTATCCAAACTCATTACAGTCAACACGCTCGGCCCTGAGGGGACAAGCAGTGAGTACGCAGCAAAGCATTTCATTTCCAATTTTACTCTTCTACAAGGGCTGAACAGTAAATTGTCCTTGCATGATACTTTTGAATCATGCATCGAAAGGACGCTCCAAAGCCCGCTGGAATATACCATCGTCCCACATGCTTACGATGGCATTAAGCATTTCTACATGAGGCCGGATTTGCAGCTATTGCAGATCTTCAGGTGCGATACACCGATGTACGGCCTGGCTGTTCGTCCTGATTTTGAATTCAGAGACGATATGCTTGATACATCTGTTATTGTTTCACATCCTTCACCTATTAATTTAATAAAATATTTTACCCGCAAAGATGTTCGTTTCAAACTAGTCAATTCAACCAGTCAAGCCGCAAGAAAAGTAAAAGAAGGTTTGTATGACATTGCCTTAACCAATGAGCTTGCACGGCAAAAGTACGGGCTAACCTTTGTAAAAACATTCAAAAGCATTCCAATGAGCTGGTCATTATTTGGAAAAGGAGACGTTGATGATGAAAACTAAAGAAGATATGCAGGAGCTTTATTTCCCGACACCGAAATTAATTGAATGGGAAAACGGAGTGAGGCAGTATTCAACCGTACGAGGGGATACTGAAGTATTAATGTCTTACGTCCCGCCGCATACCAATGTTGAACCCCATCAGCATAAGGAGGTCCAAATCGGCATGGTCGTTTCTGGCGAGCTGATGATGACTGTCGGAGATGTGACAAGAAAAATGACAGCCTTGGAATCTGCCTATATCGCGCCGCCGCATGTGCCTCATGGGGCAAGAAACGACACAGACCAAGAAGTGATTGCTATTGATATCAAGCGGCTGAAAGCTGATGAAACATATACAAGTCCTGAGGACTACTTTTTGGATATTTTCAAAACAAGAGACCTGCTGCCGGGCATGGAAGTCACGTTCTTTGTTGAGGATTGGGTAGAAATTATGCTTGCCAAAATCCCTGGAAATGGCGGAGAAATGCCTTTCCATAAACATCGGAATGAACAAATAGGCATCTGCATCGGCGGCGGCTATGACATGACGGTCGAAGGCTGCACAGTCGAGATGAAATTCGGCACAGCCTATTTCTGTGAGCCTCGTGAAGATCACGGTGCCATCAACCGTTCGGAAAAAGAATCAAAATCGATTAATATCTTCTTCCCGCCGCGCTACAACAGAGCAAAAGCAAAAAAAATGAAGGCGGATGAATGATCATGAACCTCACCGATAAAACCGTCCTCATAACTGGAGGCGCATCAGGCATTGGTTATGCTGCGGTTCAGGCTTTTTTGGGCCAGCAGGCCAATGTGGTTGTGGCGGATATTGATGAAGCGCAGGGAGAAGCAATGGTACGAAAAGAAAATAATGACAGGCTGCACTTTGTGCAAACGGACATCACAGACGAAGCTGCCTGCCAGCACGCAGTTGAATCGGCGGTTCATACATTTGGCGGGCTCGATGTCTTGATTAATAATGCAGGCATCGAAATCGTGGCGCCTATTCACGAGATGGAGCTCAGCGATTGGAACAAGGTGCTGCAAGTCAATTTGACCGGCATGTTTTTAATGAGCAAACATGCACTCAAGCATATGCTGGCCGCCGGCAAGGGCAACATCATTAATACGTGCTCTGTCGGCGGACTCGTGGCATGGCCTGATATTCCTGCTTATAACGCCAGCAAAGGCGGGGTTTTGCAGCTGACTAAATCAATGGCCGTTGATTATGCGAAGCATCACATTCGCGTGAACTGCGTATGCCCGGGGATCATCGACACACCGCTGAATGAAAAATCATTCCTTGAAAATAACGAAGGCACACTTGAAGAGATCAAAAAAGAAAAGGCGAAGGTAAATCCGCTGCTGAGGCTTGGGAAACCTGAAGAAATCGCAAACGTGATGCTGTTTTTAGCCTCGGATTTATCAAGCTATATGACCGGAAGCGCCATCACCGCAGACGGAGGATACACCGCACAATAGAGAAGGAGTGTTTTACATATGGAGAGAAAAACAGTATTGGTCATCGCTGATCTTGGAGGCTGCCCGCCGCACATGTTTTATAAAAGCGCTGCTGAAAAATATAACCTGGTCAGCTTTATTCCAAGACCTTTTGCAATTACAGCCTCCCATGCAGCATTGATTGAAAAATACTCGGTCGCGGTCATAAAAGATAAAGACTATTTTAAGAGTTTAGCTGATTTTGAGCATCCTGACTCCATTTATTGGGCGCATGAGGATCATAACAAGCCTGAGGAAGAGGTCGTCGAGCAAATCGTCAAGGTTGCCGAAATGTTTGGGGCGGATGCCATCACAACAAACAATGAATTATTCATTGCTCCGATGGCAAAAGCCTGTGAACGTCTGGGCTTGAGAGGTGCCGGCGTGCAGGCAGCCGAAAATGCCAGAGATAAAAATAAAATGAGGGACGCTTTTAATAAGGCCGGAGTCAAATCAATCAAAAACAAACGAGTCACAACTCTTGAAGATTTCCGTGCTGCTCTTGAAGAGATCGGCACACCTCTTATCTTAAAGCCTACATACTTAGCGAGTTCAATCGGTGTAACGCTGATTACGGACACTGAGACGGCAGAAGATGAATTTAACAGAGTCAATGACTATCTGAAATCAATTAACGTGCCAAAGGCGGTTACGTTTGAAGCGCCGTTTATCGCTGAAGAATTTTTACAGGGTGAGTACGGAGACTGGTATCAAACAGAAGGGTATTCCGACTATATCAGTATAGAAGGCATCATGGCTGACGGTGAGTATTTCCCGATCGCCATTCATGATAAAACGCCGCAAATCGGGTTTACAGAGACATCCCACATTACGCCGTCGATTCTGGATGAAGAGGCAAAAAAGAAAATTGTCGAAGCTGCCAAAAAGGCAAATGAAGGGCTTGGACTGCAAAATTGCGCAACACATACAGAGATCAAGCTAATGAAAAACAGAGAACCGGGTTTAATAGAGTCGGCAGCCAGATTCGCAGGCTGGAATATGATTCCTAATATTAAAAAGGTCTTTGGCCTTGATATGGCGCAATTATTATTAGATGTCCTCTGTTTCGGAAAAGACGCCGATCTGCCGGACGGATTATTGGATCAAGAGCCTTATTATGTTGCCGACTGCCATTTGTACCCGCAGCATTTCAAACAAAATGGCCAGATTCCAGAAACTGCTGAGGATTTGGTCATTGAAGCGATCGATATTCCGGACGGGCTTTTAAAAGGGGATACTGAAATCGTTTCTTTTTCGGCCGCAGCACCAGGCACTTCAGTTGATTTGACATTGTTTGAAGCTTTCAATTCCATTGCTGCATTTGAACTGAAAGGCAGTAATTCACAGGATGTGGCTGAATCAATCAGACAAATTCAGCAGCATGCGAAGCTGACGGCAAAGTATGTGCTGCCAGTATGAAACCGCTGAAACCCAACTCTAAATACTTGCTTTACGGGCAGGCGCTATCGTTCATGGGAGACTATTGTGTTCTCCCTGCCCTGCTCATTTTGTCTACATATTATCACGATTATTGGGTGACGTCCGGGGTCATCGTGGTCAGAAGCATTCCGATGGTGTTTCAGCCGTTTTTGGGGGTTCTGGTCGACCGGTTAGACAGAATTAAGATCATGCTGTGGACGGATATCATCAGAGGCATCATCTTTTTGGGGCTCACATTTCTTCCAAAAGGCGAGTATCCGCTGATTTTTCTGGCCCTGCTGTTTATTTCTTATGGAAGCGGCGTGTTTTTTAATCCCGCCCGTCTCGCTGTCATGTCGTCCTTGGAATCAGATATTAAAAGCATCAACACGTTATTTGCAAAAGCGACAACCATTTCCATTATCGTCGGGGCGGCTGCCGGAGGGCTCTTTCTGTTAGGCGGATCTGTAGAGCTGGCTGTTGCCTTTAACGGTGTGACATACCTGGTTTCGGCATTTTTTATCAGCCGTATCAAGCTGCAATTTGTGCCGATTCAATCTGAAAACATAAAAGAGGCCTTTCAGTCTTTTAAGGAAGGGCTCAAGGAAATCAAAACCAATGCTTTTGTATTAAACGCCATGTTTACGATGATTACAATGGCTTTGCTGTGGGGAGTTGTGTACAGCTATTTTCCGATTGTCAGCCGCTTTCTGGGTGACGGGGAAATCGGCAACTTTATTCTCACGTTCTGCATCGGCTTCGGCGGGTTCATCGGAGCGGCGCTTGTCAGCAAATGGGGCTTTAACAACAATAGAGGCCTGACGTACTTTACCGTTTTATCCATTGTCTCGCTGGCGCTGTTTTTATTCACGCCGATTTTCGCTGTTTCTGTCATCGCGGCGATCCTCTTTTTCATCGCGATGGAATACGGGGAAGTGCTTGCAAAAGTGAAGGTTCAGGAAAATGCGGCAAACCAGATTCAAGGGCGCATTTTTTCAGTGGCCGAAGCGTCTATCGGATTATGCATTTCTATTGGTTCAATGTTCATTAACATCCTAAGCGCTCCGGTCATTATGGGGCTGATTGTCGTGATCGTATGCGGTTTGTTTTTGCATACGAAGCTCGTCAACAAATCGTTTTTGGAACGGGATAACAAAACGGAGCAAAAAGGAGTCTTTTAGATGGAAATAACACCGTCCGATGTCATCAAGACACTTCCAAGGCAGGAGTTTTCTCTCGTTTTTCAAAAGGTAAAGGAAATGGAAAAAACGGGAGCCCATATCATTAATCTCGGACAGGGGAACCCTGACCTTCCCACTCCGCCGCATATTGTCGAGGCTTTGCGGGAGGCTTCTCTGAATCCTTCGTTTCATGGATACGGCCCTTTCAGGGGCTATCCTTTTTTAAAGGAAGCGATCGCCGCTTTCTATAAAAGGGAATACGGAGTGACAATCAATCCTGAAACGGAAGTCGCGCTTTTCGGAGGCGGGAAAGCCGGATTGTATGTGCTGACACAATGCCTGCTCAATCCGGGAGACATCGCTTTAGTCCCGAATCCAGGCTATCCTGAATATTTATCAGGGATTACGATGGCGCGAGCTGAGCTTTACGAAATGCCGCTGTATGAAGAAAATGGCTATCTGCCGGATTTTGAAAAGATTGATCCAGCCGTGCTGGAAAAAGCGAAGCTTATGTTTTTAAACTATCCGAACAACCCCACTGGAGCTGTGGCTGATGCGGCTTTTTATGCAAAAGCTGCTGCTTTTGCGAAAGAGCATAACATCCATTTGATTCATGATTTTGCATACGGGGCGTTTGAATTCGATCAAAAACCGGCCAGCTTTCTTGAGGCAGAGGATGCCAAAACTGTCGGAGCAGAGCTTTATTCATTTTCAAAAACATTTAACATGGCCGGCTGGAGAATGGCGTTTGCGGTTGGGAACGAAAAAATCATTCAGGCCGTCAATGAATTTCAGGATCATGTATTTGTCGGCATGTTCGGCGGGCTGCAGCAGGCAGCGAGTGCGGCGCTTTCTGGAGATCCGGAGCATACGGAATCGTTGAAACGAATTTATAAGGAACGAATTGACTTTTTTACGGCGCTTTGTGAAAAGGAACTGGGCTGGAAGATGGAAAAGCCAAAAGGAACCTTTTACGTATGGGCTGAAATTCCGAATACGTTTGAGACATCTCACCAATTTTCCGATTACTTGCTGGAGCATGCCCATGTCGTAGTCACACCGGGCGAAATTTTTGGAAGCAACGGAAAAAGGCATGTCAGAATCTCAATGGTGTCGAAGCAGGAGGATCTGCGGGAATTTGTCACGCGGATTCAAAAGCTGAACCTGCCGTTCGGGTCATTACAAGAAACATCCCGCTAAAAAGCGGGATGTTTTTATATGCTTTTCATGCTGCCGCCGTCAGCGGAAATTTGCTGTCCCGTGATGTAGGAGGCTTCCTCAGAGGCAAGAAATGCGGCGAGCGCTGCGGTTTCTTCGGCTGATCCGACCCGTTTCATCGGAATCCCGGAAGCAATCTGTTCTTCTGCTTTCTGTTTGGATATGCTGTTCTTTTTCATCACATTTTCCACAAATTGATGATAACGGTCTGTAGCGATAAAACCAGGATTCAGACAGTTGACAGTAATGTTGTGAGGAGCAAGCTGGATGGAAATATTTTTACTGGCGTTAATTAAAGCGGCATTCATCATACTGTTTGTGAACATGTTGGCGCCGGGTTCTTTCCACAGATTTCCGACAATGTTGATGATTCTGCCAAACTCGTTTTGTTTCATCAGTGAGGAAGCACGCTTGATTGCGTCAATATAGGCAACGGTCTTTTGAGTGAACGTGGCCGTCATATCCTCTATATTGCAGTTATCAAATGTGTCAGGCGCGCCGCCCGGGATATTATTAATCAGAACATCAAGCCGTCCGCATTGAGATTCGATTTTCTGAAAAATGCCCGCTCTCGTATGCTGGTCAGACATATCGCCCGCAAGGACAATGACGCTCGCCTCAGGATGCTTGGCCAAAATGTCTTCTTTGACAGATTCAATATTATCCAAATTTCGCGAATTAATGACGAGGGAAAAGTGCTGGTCTGCTAATTTCAGAGCGATTGCTTTCCCGATCCCTTGACTGGCTCCCATAACAAATGCGGTTCGTTTTGACAAATAACTGCACCCCTTTGAAAAAAATGGATTATTATCTACATCGTAAGAAAAAACGAAGAAAATAGCAAATTTTAT
>NZ_JAVAXX010000028.1:0-42503 GCF_042709275.1 Bacillus sp. LR_5
TACATGAGGATGTAACGCGTAAAAAAGCTCTCCGGCCTCCCGGAGAGCTTTTTCTATTGCGCCTCTGTCTGCTCTTTTTCAATCGGTTCATGATTTATACGCTTTTTGATGCTTAGATGATAGTATGCATAACAGAAAATAATGATCGGCACACCGCAGTATAAGCCAATTCTTTGATCCGGAATGAAAATAAGGCTGATCAACACGCAGCCATATAAACAAAATCCGAGAATCGGGACTAGCGGATAAAGCGGCGTTCTGAACTCCAGATCATTCACATTTCCGCCTTCAGCAAGGAAACGTCTGCGAAAGAAAAATTGCGACGCACAAATGGACATCCACGCGACAACTGTCACCATGCCCGAGATTGAGATACACCATAAATACACTGTTTCTGCGGCCATGACACTTGTCAGCAGCGAACAGCCTGAAATGCCTAGCGTAATCAGCAGGGCATTCATCGGCACACCTTTTTTTGTCAGTCTGGTGAGAAAGGATGGACCCATTTGATTTGATGAAAGTGACCACATCATACGCGACGCCGCATACAATCCCGAATTAGCAACAGATAAAATGGCCGTTAAGATGACAAAGTTCATGATATCTGCCGAAAATGGGATGCCGATTTGATCGAGTACCGCTACAAACGGGCTTTCAATCACCCCCGCCGTTTTGTACGGAAGGATGGCAACCAAGACGAACATAGCGAGCACAAAGAAAAACAGCGTGCGCCAAATGACATTTCGAATGGATTTTGGCAGTGTTTTTTCCGGGCTTTCACTTTCCCCTGCCGCAATGCCGACAAGCTCCGTTCCCTGAAAGGAGAAGTTCACCATGACCAGCGTAAACATAACGGCCAGCACCCCATTAGGGAAAAGTCCCCTATCAGTCATAAAGTTAGACAAAAAGGGTGTCTCCTGTCCGCCTTTAAAGTCAATTAAGCCAAACACAGCGGCTCCGCCAATCACAATAAATAATATGATCGCCGCCACTTTGATGCTTGAAAACCAAAATTCCATTTCCGCAAAGCTTCTGACAGAGAGCGCATTAATCAAAAAGATGACGATGCCGAACACAAGGCACCATATCCAGATCGGAACGGAGGGCAGCCACCTTTGCATCAAAATGCCTGCTGACGTCAGCTCTAACCCCACTGTATTCGCCCAGCTGAACCAATACAGCCAGCCAATCATAAAGCCTGTCGACGGTCCCAGAAATTTAGTGGCGTAGGCCTGAAACGATCCGGCCACCGGCATGGCAACAGCCAATTCTCCTAAACAAAGCATGACGAGATACATTAAAAATCCGCCGATGATATACGCGGCAATGGCGCCGAGCGGTCCTGCCTGGCTAATGGTAAAGCCAGAGCCTAGAAACAGCCCAGTGCCAATCACCCCTCCCAAAGCAATCATAAACAAATGCCTGCTTTTCATGCTGCGCTGCAATTCATTTTTATGATTCTGCATCATCCTTCCCCCTTTGGTTCTTTTGCCGTGATGGTCATCCGGTAGCTTTGCAAAAGATGAACGGTGGTTTGCTGTATGAGGAGAGGCAATACATGAAATGTGTACGGTTTATAGACTCGTTCTGTCCATTTATGGCCGTCTTTTCCATACACACCCATATTAATGGATGGAATATTCAGCTTGCGTATGTCTTTGAACGGAATGGTTCCAATCATATTCCACCCAGGGAAGTTCCTGATAAAAGAATCAATTTCGCCATCGGTTTCGTGCAGTGATAAAAAACTGCCGTCTGCCAAGTAGGGGAAAAACTTTTTGAAGACAAATGTTTCGCCTGTCGATTCAGCGTTTTTGTCAGCCGCTTCTTTAATCACATGCTGCAAAAGCTGATCTCTTGCGCTATCTTCTTTCAAATAGTTATGCGGCAGGTAAGGAGGTGCGTAAAATAGAATGACTTTTGCGCCTTGATCGGGGTCAAGCTTTTGAAGCTCTTCGATTGCCTGAAAGCATCTCATGCGAAGTTCAAGGTGCTCGTTGGCTTTGAATGTCTGCTCGATACACTGCTCGGGATCTATCCCCCGGTTTCTCAGCTTTTCTAAGTATTGCTCCAGGCTATACACTTGAATGCCCCATGATAAATGTTTCTTTGGCAGGTTGGCTCTCTTTGCATACTCTTCATAATAATCTGATAATTTTTGTTCTGTCTCCCGGCATGCTTCCTCAGTGACTTCAATAAGCAAATCCATCATTTCTTTTGCTGTTCTTTCATAAATAAAACAATTGAAGTACAAGCTGGTGCTGACAGCCGTTTGCACATTATAGGATTCCTTGTTATCACGCTGATACAAACAGGATGGGGGCAGAACCAACTCCCCTTCAACCTTTTCTGCCAGATGGATGTTATTGTGGAGACGGCTTGTGATTTCAGATGAAATGAAATTTGGGTCAATTCCTGCCAGTGTATCGCCAACATGGACTTCACGCCCGTAAATGTAAAAGCAAGGCAGCAGTTTTCCCGCGGCTCCGGTATAGATATATCTTGTCTGATCACCATCGTAAAGCGGGGTAATAAAATCCGTATTAATAGCAGCCAAATAGTGAAGCTGTTTTTCTTTTTTTAGCCGGTTCAGCTCTGAAATGCTGGCGAGAATGCCCGAATGCTGGCTCTCCTCATCGGGATTGGCCATAAACAATACATTTCCCGGCAACGTCTCAAGGTTCTCCGAAAAATGCAGGAGATTGGCTAAATGCACGGCGATGCCGCTTTGCATATCGACAGATCCTCTTCCGAACATCCACTCGCCTGATTTGGCATCCCGCTGAACATCCTGATCGAACTCATAGCGGCTGAAATACTCGGCCAATTTCTCACAATCAAAAGCGATATCCTTTAAAGGGCCGAAATCTTCGATTCCAACTGTATCCAGATGGGCATGGTAAATGACTGTATTACGGCTTTCTCCATGTCCTTTAATAAACGCAAAAATATTTTTGCGATTGTATGGGTCATTGGGAATGGCCTGTTCCCACACATGACTGGGGTTTTCCTGAAAATAAGGATAGCTCGTGATCACTTCTTTGATGAAATCTGCTTTTGTCCCTTCTCCAACGGTGCCGTTCACGCTGCTGAGGCTGACCAGAGATGCTGTCAGCGCCTCCACTCTTTCAGCCGGATTCATGTGACTGATTTTTGTATACTGCATAAATTGTCCTCCTGATCAAAAAGTTGAAATCGTGCGATCCGCTAAAGAATCGCACGATTTTATTTCTCTCAAATCAAAAAGCTTCGGACGTTGTTTTGGCTTGCATATGAAGAATTAAGTAATCGGGACCGCCTGCTTTTGAGTCTGTTCCTGACATATTAAAACCGCCGAACGGCTGATAGCCGACAATTGCTCCGGTACATCCTCTGTTAAAATATAGGTTTCCGACATGGAAATCCTCGCGCGCCCGTTCAATGTGCGCACGATTTTTCGTCAGAAGCGCGCCTGTTAATCCGTATTCCGTGTTATTGGCAATCTCCAGCATATGATCGAAATCACGCGCTTTGCAAATCGCAACAACCGGTCCGAAAATTTCTTCCTGCATCAAGCGGGCGTTTTCATCAACATCTGCAAAGATCGTCGGCTGAATAAAGTAGCCTTTTGAATCATCGCCTTCTCCGCCGGCCAATAGCTTGCCTTCAGATTTGCCGATTTCAATGTATTTCATCACTTTGTTGTAGGATGCTTCATGAATCACGGGACCCATATACGTATCAGGATCTTCTGGATTGCCGACAGTCAGCGTTTTGGTCAGCGCCACAGCTTTTTCCACCACTTCATCATACACATCCTGATGAATGACCGCGCGGGAGCCCGCAGAACACTTCTGTCCTGAATATCCAAATGCTGAATACACGATAGAGGATGCAGCAAGGTCAAGATCGGCGTCCTTGTCAACAAGCACTGTGTCTTTTCCGCCCATCTCAGCAATTACCCGTTTGAGCCATTTTTGGCCCGGCTGCACTTTGGCGGCTCGCTCATAAATCCGGCAGCCGACTGCACGGGAACCTGTAAATGAGACAAACCGTGTCTTCGGATGCTCAACTAAGAAATCACCGATCTCCGCTCCATCTCCCGGAATGTAATTCAGAACGCCGTTTGGCAGACCCGCTTCCTCCATGACCTCGACAAATTTTGCTGCCACTACCGGGGCTGCGTCAGCCGGTTTTAAGAGAATCGTATTTCCTGTCACAATCGCTGCCGCCGCTGTTCCCGCCATAATCGCAAGCGGGAAGTTAAATGGAGAAATGACGATGCCGACGCCAAGCGCTTCGTAATGATATTGATTGAACTCGCCAGCACGGCTCTTCACCGGAGCCCCTTCCTTGAGCTTTAACATTTGGCGCGCGTAGAACTCTAAAAAGTCTATCGCTTCAGCCGTGTCCGCATCTGCTTCCTTCCATGGTTTTCCCGCTTCCTTCACAAGATAGCTTGAAAATTCATGCTTTCTTCTGCGCAAAATAGCCGCTGCCTTAAAGAGAATATTCGCGCGGTGCTCCGGTCTTTGTTTTTTCCAGGAATCAAATGCCTGCAATGCGGCTTGCATCGCTTTTTCAGCAAGCTCTTGATCCGCTGTAGACGCGTACCCAATGATCTCTTCTTTATTTGCCGGGTTAATAGAAATGATTTTGCGGTCCGTTTCAATTTTTTCTCCATTTATGACAAGCGGATAATGCTTGCCGAGCTGAGTGTTTACAAAGGCCAATGACTCCCCAAATGCAGTTTTATTCTTTGCTTCCGTAAAATCGGTAAATGGTTCGTGCGCGTATGTGACTGTCATATGTAGTCCCCCTCGTGTTATGAAATATATCTTCGCATATGAATAAAAATGCAAGAATCATGCCATTTTCTTGTCTTTTGCTGAAAAAACTTGTTGAAGCGAACAGAAATTTGTCTAACAGGTGATCATCTTTCACTATTTCCGATCTTGAACGCAAATTTATTTTGCGATTTTTGTTCTTTAGGCAAAAAACAAATGCAAAATTATTTTGCGGAGGCTTCTCAAATTAGACCCATCCGCGGAATCGCGATGCTTCTGCCGATTTTCTGATGCCCGTCATGTAAGCCGCCAAACGCATATCCACTTTATGTGTTGCCGCTGTCTGATAAATTGTTTCGAACGAGCTGACCATGACGCTTCTCAATTTTTCTGCAACCTCTTCTTCCGACCAATAATATCCTTGGTTGTTTTGCACCCATTCAAAATAAGAAACCGTGACGCCGCCGGCACTCGCCAGGATATCCGGCACAAGCAGCACGCCTCTTTCATTCAGGATCTTAGTGGCATCAATGGTTGTTGGGCCGTTCGCCGCTTCGACAACGATTGACGCCTGAATGTTATGTGCGTTTTTGGCTGTGATTTGATTGGAGATCGCGGCAGGCACTAAAATATCGCAATCCTTTTCAAGCAGCTCCTCATTTGTGATGACGTCAGTAAATAAATTGGTGACCATACCGAAGCTGTCCCGTTTATCGAGCAAATAAGGGATATCAAGGCCGTCCGGGTTGTAGAGCCCGCCATTGGCATCAGAAATCCCGATCACCTTCGCGCCCGCATCGTGCATGAATTTGGCCAGGAAGCTACCCGCGTTTCCAAAGCCCTGTATGATGATGCGCGCGTTTTGCAGCTTGATCCCTTTTTTCTTCACCGCCTCTTCAATACAAATCGTGACGCCCTGTGCCGTCGCTGTTTCCCGTCCTTGCGATCCTCCCAAAACAAGCGGTTTACCTGTAATAAAGCCCGGAGAATCGAATTCCCGCAGCCGGCTGTACTCATCCATCATCCACGCCATAATCTGCGAATTTGTGTATACATCTGGAGCTGGAATATCCTTTGTCGGACCGACGATCTGGCTGATGGCACGGACATACCCCCTGCTCAGCCTTTCCAGTTCTCCAAATGACATTGTCCGCGGATCACAAATAATACCGCCCTTCCCGCCGCCGTAAGGAAGATTGGCAATCCCGCATTTGAGCGTCATCCAAATGGATAATGCCTTTACTTCCTCTTCATTAACTTCTGGATGGAAGCGAACGCCCCCCTTTGTCGGACCGACAGCATCATTGTGCTGTGACCGGTAGCCTGTGAACACTTTGACGCTCCCATTGTCCATTTTGACCGGAATGCGGACAGTGAGCATTCTCTGCGGCTCTTTCATGAGTTCATACATATCTCCCGGATAACCCAGCTTCCGAAGGGCTTCCTTAATGATTGTTTGGGTAGACAGAAATAAGTTAAGAGCTTCTTTTTCTTCATCTTTCGAGACTTGCTTTGCTGACATCTTTTTCACCTCATTGTTTTTTTGGCCGGCTGTAATGTAAGCGCTTTAAAAAATCAGCCCGCCAATTCCTTTCTGCATTGGATTCACCCTTATCATCATGCAAGATCCGTACCAGCTTTTGAATCCACAAAAAAAGAGACTGAAAACATCTCAGTCTCTGACTACAAATCTATCGATTAACGGGGATCAATCACCAGCTGCGTTTCAGCATAAAAACTGCCGATTCCCAAACCGTTTACTACATCGCCTTTAATCGTGTAAGTGCCTGCGCGAGGAAGAGTTTTACGCACCATGACAAGGTCAAATTCGGATGCGCCTAACAAATCAAGCGTAAGCGGGAGTCTGACTGTTTTTCCATCGTTTAAAATCTGTGTTTCTTTCAGTGTTCTTCCATTCACTGAATCTCTTGTCGTAGCATGAAACCCGTCAGGAAATTGAAATTCTACCGCTCCGAGAGAAAGCACCGCATTTGGTTTATATGTCACTTCAATATCAGAAGTGGTCCACTCTTTCGTGCTGTTAACTGTTTTTGCCTCGATTGATGCAGACTGTGCATGAGCTTGGCCCGAAGGAAGTAAGATTGATAGTAAAACAGCTGAACTGATGAATAATGAAGATACGAATGAAGTTCTTTTTAGCATTACATTTCCCCCTAATTGATTGTTGAAATTTGGCCAGAGCGTCCTCTGCAGAAAAAGCGCTTTTTCATAATTCGCGAATTACCAGTTCTTTTTCTTAAAAATTAATCTATCATCATTTTCCATGGAAGTAAATGTTTTTTAAGGAATATTAACACTTGGAATTCAATGAGAATTCCTTCCTGTTTATACAAGGTTCAAATGGACGATTTCTCTCTCTTTTTCTAGTAACATCCGCCTGACATTTTCTATCTTTTATCCTATTTTAAAAAAGGGCAAAAAAAAGTCGAAGATGCCTCTGCTCTTCGATTGATCACGTTCCTATTTTTATCTGAATTCAGTGTTCCAGTTAAAACCGATCGTCTCATCATTCCACGGAATTCTTTTTTCATCAGGCTGATCCGGGTTATACGACATGGTGGTAAAATAGATAATTGTCAGCGGCGTCTCTCCCAGCACTCTATATCCGTGAGCCACCCCTTTTGGGATTAATAACAGCATCGGGTTGTCTTCGCCCATATAATAGACGTCCGTTTCTCCTTTTGTCTTTGAATCCTCTCGAAGATCGTATAGGACAACCTGAGCGTGGCCGGTTGGGAAGAACCAGAGATCATCCTGCTTCTCATGATAATGAAATGCCTTAATCACACCCGGATAGCTTTTCGACCAAGAGGCCTGCCCAAAATGCTCAAGGAGATTCTCATCGTCCCGGACCAGCTCAGCAAAAAAGCCTCTGTCATCGCTATGCTTCATCAATTTTTTCACCTTGACTCCATCAATCACACGCACTGCTCCTTTCCTGCAAATACTCTCGTAACGCTTCCCGCCAGTGGCGGGGGCGGATGCCGGCTTCTTCAATAGCCCGATGGCTCAGCACAGAGTATGCCGGGCGGGGCGTTTTGTTCCCGTATTCCTCTGTCGTTACAGGCAAAATGGCTGTTTCCAGCCCGCTTTCTTCCATAATTGCCGTCGCAAACTCATACCAGCTGCATATGCCTGAATTGCTGACATGATAGATGCCCGGCGGATGGCTGAACAGCTTGATGACCGCTTCTGCTAAATCCTTCGTATAAGTCGGCGAACCAATTTGATCGCTGACAACCCGAAGCTCTTGTTTCGTTTCAGCAAGCTTCAGCATGGTTTCAACGAAATTACTGCCGCCATGTCCGTACACCCACGATGTTCTGATGATCGTGCTGTCTTTTGTCGTTAATCGTATCAGTTCTTCTCCGAGCCTTTTGCTTTTGCCATAAATGGTTTTCGGATCGAGGGGATCGTCTTCCCTATATGGCTGGGTTCCTTTCCCATTGAATACATAGTCCGTGCTGATATGAACATATTGAGCTCCGATGCGGGTTGACTCAAGCGCTGTATAATAAGCGCCGATTCCGTTAATCAAGTACGCTTTATCAAGCTCTTTCTCGCATTGATCAACCGACGTAAACGCGGCGCTATTGACCACGATATCCGGCTGATAATGGCCAAACGAATGCCGTACTGAGCGCTGGTCAGCAATGTTCATCATCTTCTTTGTTAACGCAATGACCTCATATCCGGCTTGCTTCAGCTGGCGGCATAGTTCCAAGCCAAGCTGTCCTCCGGCCCCAGTTACCAATACCTTTGTCAATCAGATCACCTTCTCATCGGTCATTGTCTGTATACCACTGAATCGTACGCGCAATGCCTTCTTCAAACGTCACTTCCTGCCGCCAGCCCAGTTCGTTTTTCAGCTTTGATGCATTGATCGCATAGCGCCGGTCATGCCCTTTTCGGTCTTCCACGTGGGCGAACAATTCCTCACAGCCCAGATGCTTCAAAATGACACTCGCCAGCTCTTTATTCGTGCGTTCATTTCCGCCGCCGATGTTATACACCTCGCCGTCGGTCCCTTTTTCTAAAATCAGCTTGATCGCGCGGCAATGATCCTCCGCAAACAGCCAGTCTCGGATCTGGAGTCCATCGCCATACAGCGGAACAGGCAGGCCCTGCTTCGCATGACGGATAATCGTCGGAATCATTTTTTCGCTGTGCTGATAAGGTCCGTAATTGTTGCTGCATCGTGTAATGATGGCCGGAAGCTTGTGGGTTTTCACATAAGACAACACGAGCAAATCAGAGCTTGCTTTGCTGGCTGAGTATGGGTTATTAGGAGAAAGCGGCGTCGTTTCTGTAAACGCGGGATCATCCGCTTTTAAATCCCCGTATACCTCATCTGTTGAAATATGAATCAGCTTCTTGGCTTTTCCTTTCAAGACCGCTTCCGCCAATCGGTAAGTCCCCATGACATTTGTGGTGATAAACGGCTCCGCTTGGGAAATGCTTCTGTCCACATGCGATTCTGCTGCGAAGTGAATGACGCCGTCGTAGGTCTCGTCAAACGCCCGGTCGATATCCTCCTGAACGCTGATGTCCCCTTTTACAAAGCGAAAACGGCTGTTTTGCTGTAATTTTTCCATTTCCTCCGGGTGGCTGGCGTACGTCAGTTTATCTAAAACGGTAATGCGCGCTTCCGTTTCCCTCAGCATGAGCTTTGTAAACGTGAGCCCGATGAAGCCGGCCCCGCCTGTAATTAAATATGATTTTGCCATCACTTTTCGTCCTGTCCTTTCCGTAAAGCCTGGTGTACAAGCTGGGAAGCGAGATAAAGCGATTCGTGAGTTCCGGCATCTACCCACCAGCCTGATAACACATCATACGTAAGCTGGCTGTTTTCGATGTATAGATTATTCACATCGGTGATTTCCAGCTCGCCGCGCTTTGATGGTGATATTTGTTCAATATACGAAAACACCTCTGCATCATACATATAAATGCCGGTAACACAAAGGTTGGTCGGTGGCTGTTCGGGCTTTTCGATGATGGAACGAATCCGCTTGTTTTTCTCATCAATCTCAGCAATCCCGAAACGTTCCGGGTCATCAACTTCTTTCAGAAGCACTTTTGCTCCTTTCCCCTGCTGTTCAAAGCGTTCTGTATAAGGCTTTAATGAATCTTCAAAAATATTATCACCTAATAATAAAATGAAAGACTCTTTTTTCGTAAAGCGCTTTGCATAAGACAGCCCATCCGAAATGCCCGATGCTGCCGGCTGTACTTGATAAGTGATAGTAACGCCAAGCTCTTCCCCGTTCCCAAGCAGTTTGTAAAATTGCGGCATATGCTCTTTTTGACTGATGAGTAAAATGTCTTTTATTCCGGCTTCCTCCAGCTTCATAATCGACCAGTATATCATCGGATACGGGCCTACAGGAAGCAAATGCTTGTTGACGGCTTTCGTTAAGGGCATAAGGCGTGAGCCGTTTCCTCCGGCTAAAATAACACCTTTCACATTAACACTTCCTTACATGCATTTTTATATCTCTTGTTCATATAATTCTTGAAGAATAGCTGTTACCCGCATAATGCCTTTGCCATCCACGAGCGGCCTTCCTCCCTTGTGCAAAGAAAGGCGAAGAGGATAGCTGCTCATAATGCGCGACATCTGATAGATGAGTGTTTCATCCGGTACAAGCTCACCTAAGCCAAGATCAAGAGCGGCGCCTTGGTCAGCAAATGTTTTGGCTGTAGCCGTTTGATGCTCAACCTGAGAAAGAACAAGGCACGGCACGCCGATGCAAATGGCTTCATATAGAGAGATGCCGCCGGCGACAATGGCTGCGTCCGCTTGTTTCATCAAACCTGCCATATCATTTGTCTGTTCGATCATCTTGTACTGCGGCTTCTTTTCGATCCGCTTTCGGACTGCCTCTTGATGCGGTGAAGCGCTCCCCATTACAAACATTATGTTTTTGTCTTTTATGTCGGGGACTTGATCAGCGGCAGCCAGCACTTTAAAAATAAGCTGCTTCGGATCACTTCCTCCTAATGCAACAAGGATATTGCGGCAGTCTTTCTTAAGTGTGTAATCCTCTCTTGCGGCCTGAAAGGCGGGGTGAAGAATAAGATAGTCCGGACCTTCATAGATGCGTGTGTTTCCCTGAACGTACACCCTGCTTCTGATGTCACCGTAAATTCCGTTAATGACTGCGTCACTATATTGAATCGATTTACCGTTTTTCTCTTCAAAAAGAACAATTTTCGCATCTGTCTCCGTCTTTATTTTCTTTAACAGCTCTGCAGGCGCGCCTAGAATATCAAACAAAAGCAAATCAAGCTTCTTGCTTTTTATTTCCCGGAGAATAAATTCGTGCTGCTGCAGATCCGGCTTTACGATGACACGCCAATGCTCTTCATGAAGAAACGCTTCAGACTCCTGATTCGTATAAAACGTAATCAAGCATCGCTGTTTGAGCCCCTCCGCAAGCCTCTTCATGCGGACAACATGGCCCATTCCCTTTTCATAGCCGCCGTCTGCGAAGATCCCAACATGCATGGCTAGTCAGCCTCTCGTTCGGTTGCCGCATCGGGGTTCCGGTTCAGAAGGGTGATAAGCTCTGAGGCGGATACATCGGGGCGCTCGCCTGCTTTTTGATAGAGGGCCTTTATCGATTCATAGTCTTCCTTTGTATCAATGGTCAGCCGATATTGAGGGGCGCGGAATCGTTCCGGCGCCTCTAAAAACTGAACACGATAAAGAGCTGGATGATTCCTTATATATAACGTGACATGCTCCTGATATTGATCCTCCATATTCTGAATACGGCTGATGTCAATTAACAGGTTGGCGTTGACCACTTCGCCGCAAATCCCTAATGGGGCATTCAGGATATACGTATAATCCGAGCCTTGATCAAAATGCGCCTGAATCATTACATCGAGCAGCTCAGGATCGACAAACGGATTATCACCTGTTAACCGGATGATGACTGACGGTTTAACAGCTTCTATGACCTTCACAAACCTATCGAGGACACGTTCTTCGCTCCCGCGGAAAACACGAAAGCCTTGTTTGATACAGTGCGCCTCTAATATGTCGTCAGTTTCTTTGTCAGACGTGGCGATGACAAGATTATCCCGATCCTTTTGGTAAAACGCGCTTTGCCGGACACGGTGAACGAGAATATCAAGTAAACGATTCGATCCGAGCGGCCGAAGCACTTTTCCCGGAAGCCTTGTTGAACCCATTCTTGCTTGAATGATAAAGAGAATATCATTCATGAAACGGGCTGTCCTTCAGTAAAATGTCATCCCAGACAATGCCTGTGTCGGCCGGAATGTCTCTTACAGCCCGAACACCGCTGGTCAGCAGTTCAAAAAATCTCGGGTGCAGCCCCTGCGGCTTTTGTCCGGGCCGAAGCACTGCGATATTGTCTTCACTAAAGGCTTCACCTTTTTGAATCGGAGCTGTTGTAAAAATGCCTCTGTATGCAAAATTTCTGATTTCTCCTTCGATGGAGGTTGTTGTTTTGTATGAACTGCCAAGCAGTTTTTCAGAGACCGGCTTTGTGATCCCCTGTTTCAGCTCAGCTTCCGTTTTCCTGATGCCATCGACCATTTCTTTCAATTCATCCGGATTTAATGCAAACGAGTGGTCGGCACCCGGCAGATCTTTATCGATCGTAAAATGCTTTTCTATCAGTTTTGCTCCGAGCCGAACCGCGGCACACGGCGCTTCTGTCGGATGCTCGCTATGATCGGAGAAGCCGATGACCGCCTCAGGAAAAGCGGCGGCAAGCATCGGAATGACGCTGAGGTTGCTGTACTCCGGCGGTGCTGGGTATTTCGCCACACAATGCATTATGGCAATTTGATTGTTTCCCTCTGCCCTGATGGTGCGCCAAGCTTCGTGAACATCAGAGATTTCAGCTCCGGCTGTCGAGAAAATCATCGGCCTGTTCAGCCGGGCGACATATTTGAGCAGCGGGAGATGGTTAATTTCATAGGATGCGATTTTAAAAGCGCTCGGCGAGGTAGACTGAAGCAGATCAGCTGACCCCTCGTCACATACCGTACTTAAAAAGATCACCTGCTTTTCTCGGCAGTAATCCAATAGCGGTAAAATCCACTCAGCAGGCATTTCCATAGATTGAACCAAAGAAAAAATAGAGACGTCCTTGCCCGCTGCCGTCTTGTACAAACCAGGATCTTTCTGGTACATCCTATCAGCTTGGAACATTTGAAATTTCACGGCATCCGCTCCCGCTTCCGCCGCGGCGTCTATCAGCGCAAAAGCCTGATCAAGCTTCCCGTCATGATTAATCCCCGCCTCAGCAATAATAAAAACAGGAGCGTCTTTGCCTACAGTTTTATTCGCGATCTGAAACGCTGCCATTATTTCGCCTCCTTGCCCGGCCAAATATGATAATAGTAATACGATTGTTCAGCGGTGAAGCCCATTCGTTCATAAAGGCGGATCGCCCTTACATTGTGGAGCTGCGTCCCCGCTGTTACCGTTCTATGCTTCTGGGTCTCCGGTTGTTCTATGAGATTCGCCAATAAATGAAACGCAATACGTTTTCCTTCAAATCCCGGCTTTACAGCCATCAAATCGAGAATGCATTCATCATCTCTTGATAAGCCCTGAAGATAGCCGATGACCTCGCCATTGTGTTTAGCGACAATATTGACCGCCGCCCTTCCATTCAGATTGTTTCGTGTCCACTCCTGAAATATTTTGTTTGCTGCATCGCGGCTGAGATGAGGATCCTGAAAATATCTGCTTTTTGTAAACGAGTCTCGGGCCAGCTCACATATCGCTTCTGTGTCTCCGGGCTCAGGCGGGCCCAGTTCAAAAAATGGCGGTGTTTTGTCATAAAAAGACGGAGGCATCGCCAGCTTCAGCAAACTCCCGACAAAGTAAGAGGATGGCTGCTGCTGTATCACATGCGCGGCTCCGATATCTTCAGCCGGAACACGGACAAAGATAAAATCCGTTTCATCCATTTGGCGTACAGTATAAAAAGCTTCAAACAGCCTCTTTAGCTGCCCGGTACTATTTGCCGCAAGAAGTTTGACGTTGATGACTTTCTTCTGAAGCACCTTGCTTTCCCACAAAGAATCTTCGTAAAGCAATACGCCTTGGAGCCTGCTGTTTTCAAAAAGGCCGAGGGAAAATTGATACGGAACATCCAGTGTAAGCTTTCTGCTTTGGAGAAATTCCTCAATCGCCTCTTTGGAGACATTTTCTTTTACCGTATACACTTAATCAGCCCCTTTTACGATATCCCGCACAGCTTCAATGACATCATCTACATCGTCGTCAGACATTGATGGATAGAGCGGGAGAGAAAGGGTTCGTTTATAGTAATTCATGGCATTCGGAAAGTCCGCTTCCTTATATCCAAATTGCTTTTGATAATACGGATGAATGTGTACTGGAATAAAATGAACGCTAGTGCCGATATTGTATTTATCCTTTAAAGCCGTAATCATTTCGCTGCGCGTAACCCCGGCCTTTTTTTCATCAACTTGCAGAACATATAGATGCCAGGCGTGCCTGCCGTCATCATGGACAAACGGCGTGATCAGTCCCGGAATCTGCTGTAAAGCGGTTTGATAGCGGCCGGCAATCTCTTCTCTCCGTTTCTGCATATCATCCAGCCGTTTCAGCTGATGAAGTCCGAGGGCCGCCTGCAAATCAAACATATTCATCTTATAGCCGGGCGATTCGACTTCATAGTACCAGCTGCCATTTGAAGAATAACGGTTCCATGCGGCTTTACTCATGCCGTGAAGGCTTAGCACCCGGATCTTATCGGCAAGCTCCTCATCATCAGTCGTCAGCATGCCGCCTTCCCCTGTCGCGAGGTTTTTGGTGGCGTAAAAGCTGAATGCCGTTGCATCCCCGATAGAACCGATCATTCTTTGCTTATAAGTCGTATATATCGCATGTGCCGCATCCTCCAGCACGAATAAACCATGATTTTGGGCAATAGCCAATATTGCATCCATATCGCAGGACTGCCCGCCAAAGTGGACGGGCACAACTGCTTTCGTTCGCGGTGTGACGGCCGCCTCAAGCTTTACCGGGTCAATATTGAGCGTGTTTTCGTCAATATCCGCAAACACAGGCGTCGCTCCCGTATGAATAATCGTATTGGCAGTCGAGCTGAACGTAAGCGGAGAGGTAATGACCTCGTCCCCGGGCCCGATCCCTTTTGCTTTCAAAGCCAAAAATAAAGCTGCGGTACATGAATTCACCGCCACGGCGTGCTTCGCCCCGACAAACGCGGCAAACTCTTTTTCAAACTGCTGAACCTTCGGGCCTTTAGAAAGCCATCCCGATTCAAGCGTTTCTGTAACCTCCTGAATTTCTTCCTTACCGATTAACGGCAATGAGTAAGGGAGAAAATGATTTCTCTTTTGCACCATTTCTTTGCGCTCCTATCATTTTATTCAGTATCTTCCCGCCTGTAATCAACCCCTGTTTTGGCTTTCAGTTCCGCAAATAAAGCATTTGTTGATTCTGCCACCGGATAATTAGCCGCTATGAATGCCAGGCGCGCCTCTTCTGCTTTTTGATGCACGTCGGGACTTCGAAGAACTTCAACCAAGGTGTGCACCAGTTCATCCGGCTGGTCAAACATAAAATCGCCAAGAGACTCATAATACGGATACGAGCGATTTCCGGACGATTTTCCGATCAGCACAGGCTTTTGAAACAGCATGGCTTCAAGACCGACTGTCGAGGTCTGCGTCACTGCGGCATCAGCATACGGCAGCAAATCATAAAGCTCCAGCTCCTTTTTGATGACTCTGCATGCTTTATGTTTTTTCGCCGCCTCGTGATACAGATCAAGCTTGTTTTTTCCGATTTCCCACGGGTGGGGTTTGATAATGATCTGCAGCTGCTTCTGATCAGAAAGCCCCTGCAGCACACCGGAATAAAAGTCTTCTGAAAAGGGCTGAGTGGCAATGAGCACAATTTTTTTAGTCGGCTGAAAAGCAAGTTTTCGATAGAATATGGACATATCCATAGGCGTTCTGTTAAAAATCTGATCGAAGCGGGGATGTCCCGTTACGAGAATCTGCTCGGGTTTACAGCCTTTTCGTATGAACCACTCTGCTTCATACGCACCAAAAACAGCTTGATAGGTTGTAAAAACAGGAATGAAGGCTTCATCTCCCATCAATGCGCCATGCTGAAGACAAATGCTGACGGCCCCTTTTCTTTGACACATGAGAGCGAGCACCCTGCTGTAAATGTCTTCTGCCGTTCCGACAATAACAGCTGAAATCTTTTCCTGTTCAAACAGCGCATCAACTGTATCAATGGCCTCTATAAATAAAGGAATATCTTTGAAAAGCCGGTCGCGAAACGCTTGATCACCAAATGCCGGGTGATCATCATAAGGGGCGAGAAGCGAACAGGCTGTTTCGAGATACTGCTTCGAATCGCCTTTTTGGCATGAATCCGCAATCTCCCGCTTGCTAATTACAGGCAGATCACAATAATGCGGCAAACTCCATCTGGCCAAAACAGCCGTTTTTTCAGGATCAAATTGATAGTAATTTCCGTTTGAAAAACGCAGGTAATCAAAGTGCAAAATGACTTTCCCTTTAACAGGTTTGTCATTTGTTTTAACGATTTTTTGGATTCTTTCTTCAAAAAACGGCTGAATCTGTCCCTCATCGATATGCTGATCCACCGATCCGAATAATTCCGGTTCTTCTTCAATCATCACCCTCAGCTCAGGGCTGATGTATTGATAAAAATTACTGATAAGCCCAAGCGGAATCCCTTTGTAGCGAAGTTTGTCAAAAAGCTCCACGTACTTCCGGTACAGCACCCAATAATTGCTTAAATAGGCCGACAAGCTCTCACCCCATTCCAAGCTTTTTTAATGATTCACGCAGCTCTCGGCAATTTCGCTGCGGAGGAAGGTTCCTGACAAATTCATTTTTTTCTGATTCAAACAGCTGAAAGTGAATCGATTGGTCGGTAATATAATTCAGGTCCAGCTCCTCATCCAGTGGGTAAAACGGATAAAAATGATTGACTCTCCAAAAGAACCGGGCATCTCCTATACGGTAAAACGCCGGGCTTTCATCCCAATAGGAGCCAAACTTCTCCTTTACCTTCTCAAGCACCGAATACCTGTGCATCACCGAGCAATGATCAATTGCGCACGGTGCGTTCCATGTCACTTGAGCGGCAGGCCTGACAGTTTCTTTTACAATGTCGCGATTCTCGTTTAAATGATAGGTTTTGGAGGCTGAGTAAATCACAGCCTTTTCAGGATGGGTATCGAGCTCCCGCACCATTTTCAGGAGGCGGTCCGGCATATAGATGTTGTCATCCGTCGCATAGGTGATATATTCACCCTCCGCCATCTCAATCGCCTGATTGATCAGTGCCGCGTATCTCGTTTTTTCTGTTCTTTCCTTCACTCCAGATACATCGCTTTGATAAAAACGCACTCGGTTATCATTCAAAAAAGGACGGATTACATTCAGCGTCTCTTCATTGGAGTTGTCATCCATAATAAACAATTCAAAATCTGAAAATGTTTGTGAGAGTATGCTAGAAATAGACTTTGCCACATAATCGCTTTTGTTATAGCTCGTCATAATGACTGATACTTTCGGCAAATCCTACACCTCCTTCTTGGAACTTCACACCTGAAACTATCGTTATCTTATGTTGCTTATGCTCAAGTTGCGCTAGGGATACAAACCAATATGCAAAAAGTTTGTGTATGTCTATGAAAAACAGCGGCTGCCCAGAGCGAAATCTGATCGGTCCGCTGTTCTTTTTCAGCATAATCCAAGCATCAGCCTCATAAGGTGAAAGAGATAAAAATCGCACCAGCGACTAAGATCGTTTTCCATCGGAGGTGAGTCATCGCGGAGCGTTCACCTATACATCCAGAACACGTTTTGAATGGTTTTCATAAAAAGGAGGAACGATATGAAACCGAAAAAAAATCAATATCAGCAAATGCAGGCATTTGATAATATGCAGGGGTATCAGCCTCAGTTTGGCGCCAACCCGTACCCGCAGCAAGGCCAAGGCTCACAAATGCAGCCAATGGGGATGCAGCCAATGATGCCAATGCAGCAGGGACAGCAAGGACAACAAGGACAGCAGGGATTTGGATTCCCGGGCCAGCAGCAGGGCGGCGGTTTTCAAATTCCATCGGGGCCTACACCGTCAGGACCGGGCCAAAGCGTTCCCGGCATGCTGCCTGTTGAGGAATCTTACATCGAGAATATTTTGCGCCTGAATCGGGGAAAAACGGCCACCATTTATATGACATTTGAAAACAGCAAGGAATGGGGCTCGAAGATTTTTCGCGGCGTCATCGAAGCTGCGGGCCGGGATCACATTATTATCAGCGACCCGAAATCAGGAACACGCTACCTGCTCCTGACAATCTACCTCGATTACATTACATTTGATGAAGAAATTGCTTATACGTATCCATATTCCATGGCGTCCTATTCGCCAAGATAAGAAAAAAGCCAATCACTCATATGATGAGGATTGGCTTTTTTGTTTATAGATATTTGACGGCTGCGACAACGATCATAATCCAAGAAATAATAAACGCCACACCGCCGAGCGGGGTGATCGCTCCAAGAATGGAGATTTGCGTCACACTTAGAATATATAAGCTTCCGGAAAACAGCACAATTCCCGCAAACATCAGCCAGCCGGCTGTCGTGACACTGCCTATGCCGGATAATTTATCAGCCAGAAACGCGACAACGAATAACCCAAGGGCGTGATACATATGATACTGCACGCCTGTGTGCCAAACCTGAAGATATTTATCAGGTATTTTCCCTTCTAATCCGTGAGCGCCGAATGCTCCGAGTCCCACGGCAAGCAGGGCGTTAATGGCCCCTAATATGATAAAAACTTTCATCTATCTCTCCCGCCTTTTCGTTAAACTCATATCATTTATCTTATCGCACCTGCACCAAAATTCAATGTTTGTTCTCCGTTGACACGAGATTGTCGGATTTTCTCCTGCGCCAAAGCTGGAACTGGTCAGCAGCTATTGCAGCAAGCGTCCCTAATACGAGCCCGTTGCTTAATAGAGAAATAAATACCGGATGCAATCCCTTTAACGCAGTTTCAGGAACAAACATGATACCGACCCCTGTCAGCAGTGAGATACCGATGATAGACCTCACCCTTTTTGATTCTTCTTTCTCATATGAATCAAATTCGGCAAAGGCCAGACCGCCCATTGCGGAGAACACAACAAAATTCACCGCAAATCCAACGGGTGACGGCAGGCTCGCAAACGTATTCATAAAAAACGGGATTACGCTGATCACGATAACCAGAATACTGCCGAGCATAAACGGTTTTTTAGAAGGCATTTTGGTCGTTTCAATAAAACCTGCGGCTCCCGAAATCGGAACAGGCGCAATAGCTCCCGTCAAACCGCTAAGCAGATGGCTGAATGAAGCGGCAAAACCGGCATGGCGTTCATGATGCTTTCCATCAGGCTGTTTGCTGAATTTTTTCACGGCGATGTCCACAACCTTCATGCTCGCCAGCATATTCACAATCAGCAAGATGGTAATAAAAATAGAAGTGATGATCAGGCCGCTGTTAAATAACGGTGTCCCAAAAGGAAACAGGGAAGGCAGCTGAAACAGCCGGTCCGGCATTTCAATCGGCTTTGCCGCTCCGGCAGCCGCAAACAGCACCCACCCGCCGAACAAGGCTAATAAAATAGAATATTGCTTAAAAAACATGATGTTCGAATTTGTCATTATAAAAGCGGCAGCGATCACAACAAGCGCCAGGCCAAATACAAGACCGTCCACCCCGTCCTGTCGATAACCGATTCCGAGAATTCCTTTTATAATGGGCTGACTCAGCTGCATGACAAGAAGCAATAAATAGACGCCCGTTACAACCGGAGTAAACAATTTTGCAAGTCTGTCAATGACCTTGAAAACACTTAACAAAAAGAAACATACAGCGCTTACAAGAAGAGCTCCCTGCAACCCCCGCAGTGTGTCTCCATATGTCGCAAACACAGTTCCCGTCAGCCCTGCGTAGATCGTATACACTCCCCACCACAAGCCGGCTGGGCTTTCATTGATCGGCAGTCTGTGGCCTTTCAAACACTGAATGACGGCGGCAATTCCCAGTACAAAAAAAGTGCTTTGAATCAATCTTGCAGAATCTGAGTGATCCAGATGAAACGACTGGGCAACCGCCACCGGAACAACAATCGCCGCAGCAATAATAAACGCTGTCCATTGCAGCGCGCCAAGAACCAATTTCACGTAAGCTCAACCTCTCTCTTTAAAAATCAAATAAAGACTCTCCGTTTCCATCCTCTTCCTGCTTCTCTTTTTCTTGCTTTCGATATTTGTTTAATCCCGCGCTCCCCATCATTTTTTCCATCATCAGTTGGTCTGTCGATGGCGGCGCGGCGGGACTTGGCGTAACGCTCGGCTGTATGCGGGGCGCGCTCGCGTTCTCCGGCTGATCAAGCACGACATCACACAGAGAACGGACAACCGCTACATAACGCTTCAGCTCCTCATCCCGTTCAGCTGTTTTTGCTTTTTTCAGCTCCTCTTCCATCTTTTGAATTAATGCAGATATATGAATGTTCATGAAGCACCCTCCAAAAAAATAAATGTTGTCTTCCTGCATTTTATCAAATTCCTGCTGTAAACGCAGATATGAGTTTGTTATTTTTTCTGACAAACCTTGCGCGATTGACAAGCAGAAGAGATTTTTCACATAATAAATCACCATACATTACAAAAAGGAGAAACGGAATGAACAGCATCCCCTCTATCATCAGCAAGCATAAAGCCTATTTTGCGGCGGGACATACGAGACCGCTTGAATCGAGACTGAACATTTTGCGAAAGCTGAAACAAGCCGTCAGAACTCATGAAGCCGATCTCATAGCCGCTCACTACCAGGATCTCCACAAATCCGAGCAAGAAGCATACTCAACAGAAATCGGAATCGTCTTGGAGGAAATCAGCTTTGTCATGAAACGGCTGAAAAAATGGTCCAAGCCGAAACGAGTCAAAACGCCGCTGACTCATCTAGGCTCCAAAAGCATCATCATTCCTGAGCCGTATGGAACCGTTTTGGTGATTGCGCCTTGGAACTATCCCTTGCAGCTGGCGCTTTCTCCGTTGATTGGAGCCATTGCGGCGGGGAACACGGTCGTTCTCAAGCCATCAGAATATACGCCGGCTGTTTCTGCTATTCTTTCCAAACTCATCAGCAGCGTTTTTCCTACTGATTATGTCGCTATGGCAGAAGGCGGGCCCGATGTCAGCACAGCATTATTACAGCAGCCCTTTGACTACATTTTCTTTACAGGCAGTGTAGCTGTAGGAAAAATCGTCATGGAGGCCGCCGCCAAACAATTAATTCCCGTAACCTTGGAGCTCGGCGGCAAAAGCCCCTGCATCGTCCATAAAGATGCTGACATTCAGCTTGCCGCCAAACGCATCGTCTTCGGGAAATTTACAAATGCGGGACAAACCTGCATCGCACCGGATTATTTATTTGTCCACGAGGACATCAAAACGAAGCTGGCAGAAGAAATGAAGCGTGCGATCAGAGAATTTTACGGCCCTCAGCCGGAACGGAATCCACAGTACGGCAAAATCGTCAGTGAGCGCCACTATCAGCGGCTGCTCAGCTTTCTGAATGATGGCATCCCGCTCACAGGCGGACAATCTGATCCTGATCACCACAAAATTGCGCCGACCATTCTCGAACAAGTGAGAGATGACTCTCCAGTGATGCAGGAGGAAATTTTCGGGCCGATTCTTCCGCTCTTTACATACCGCGATATCGGGGAAGTCATTGAAAAAGTCCAATCGCGCCCTAAGCCGCTCGCCCTGTATCTCTTCACCACAAACAAAGAAACTGAGCGCGCTGTTTTAGGAAATCTGTCGTTTGGCGGGGGCTGTGTCAATGATACGTTAATGCATGTTGCGACGCCGTATTTGCCATTCGGCGGCGTCGGGGAAAGCGGCATCGGCAGCTATCACGGGTTTGACAGTTTTAACACATTCACGCACAAAAAAAGCGTCGTCAAACAAACGAACCGTTTCGACTTCGCATTTCGTTATCCTTCCTCCAAAAACGGGCTGCGAATGATTCGAAAAATACTCAAATAAAAAAGCGCAGATAACCTGCGCTTTTTACAAATCCTTAATACACCAATCAATCGGCGCCTCTCCCATTTTCTCCAAATAGGCATTCGCCCGGGAAAACGGTCTGCTCCCGAAAAATCCGTTTCTCGCAGAAAACGGGCTGGGATGCGTCGATTCAATGATAAAATGCTTGGAGGTGTCGATCCGTTCTTTTTTCATTTGAGCATGCCGTCCCCACAAAATAAAGATAACCGGCCGCTCTCTTTCACTCAGCACGTCAATAATTCGGTCCGTCAGTCGCTCCCAGCCTTTTCCCTTATGGGAATTCGCCTGTCCGCGCCTTACTGTCAGCACAGTATTCAGCAAAAGAACGCCTTGCTTTGCCCAGCTCACAAGCGACCCGTGATTCGGGATGCTGCACCCGATGTCCTGCTGCAGCTCAAGAAAGATATTTTTTAACGAAGGCGGCTGCTTTACACCGGGCTTGACAGAGAAGCTTAAACCTTGAGCCTGTCCCGGCCCGTGATACGGATCTTGACCCAAAATGACGACCTTGACATCATCATATGATGTATAATGCAGCGCGTTGAAAATATCCCGGCTGTCCGGATAAATCGTTTGCTCCGCGTATTCCCTCTTCAGCATCTCTCTGAGCTCTTGATAATACGGTTTCTCAAACTCTTCCTTTAGCTGATTCCACCAGCTGTCTTGTAAAAGCTGTTTCAAGATTCAGGCCTCCTTACGAACGATGAAGTCTGGAATAGACAGGCTCGCCATCCCAAACCATTTCACTTTTTGCTTCCCGCCTCTTCATCTCAGGCTCTTCAAGCAGGACGGCAAAGTTTTTCGTCGGCAGCTCCCCGAGTCCGTGCTTTTCACTTAAACGATCCAAATATTGCTTCCGCTTGGCGCCAAGGTCAGCAGACTGATTGTCTCCCGCGTCACTGAAGGCATAAATCACGCTGGCGCAAGGGACACGTTTCACCCGGTAATCCTTGGCCGCGCGCAAATAAAAATCCCAGTCCCAATAATTGTGCACATCAGCATCGAAATACCCGATTTCATCATGCAGAAAACGTCTGTACATGCTGCCCGACGGCACGTATGTAGAAAACACTCTCATATCCTCATAGTCAGCGGTATAAGCAAACAATTTCCGTGACACTGGATACCTTGTTCCGTTTTTCTCTTCAAACGAAACTATTTCCGCATCAGAATGAACGAAGTCTGCCGTTTCTATTTCCTTTGCCATTTTCTCGATATGCCCTGGCGTAAAGAAATCATCGTCATCACACAGCATAATGCAATCCCCAGACGCCTCTTTTACACCGGCATTTCTCGCAGCCACATGCCCCGAGTTCTTTTCTAAATTGATGACAGCAATCGGCAGCTCCGGATAAAGTGCTTTGACCGGCACGACCGATTCCCCGGCATCATTCACAATAATAATTTCATACGGCATCAAGGTCTGGCGGGAAATCGACTCCAAAAGCTCACACAAAGCCGGAATCCGATTATAGGTCACAATTACGATAGAAATCTTCATGATGCTCTCCTTCTCATTTTCATAGTCATGTACTATTAAAACATATATTGGACGGGAGATCAGTGGGAATATCCTACTGAAACGGCATACTACAATGATAGAAACAGCAAAGTGGCTCCGATCAGAAGCACCATGATCAGCATCAGATCTCCAAAGACATGAAAGATATCTTTCAGGCGGACGCCATTCGGAAGGATAAGACGCCACAGCTTAGATTGATAGACCGGCAGCAGCACCAGTGCATAAGAAAGACACAAAAATGTAAAAGCCGGCGGAACAAAAGCACAGCCTGTATCGTCCCAATTCATCATGATGTCTTTCATACTAGATCCATCCAATAAAAACAAAGATATCATGAGGGCCAGCACCACAAAGGACCCCAATTGAACCTCAAACAGGCGCATTTTCTGGTTATATGCAAATCGGACCGCCCAAAACCAGACATAAGCATATGAACATAACAGCGTAAGAATGGCACCTGCTGTAAAGACGACATCAGGCAGCCAATCAAGCAGAAAAACAAAAGGCAAGCTGGCTGCCATGGCCAAGAGCATGCAGCCACCAGTAAACAAAAATACTGCCCCATGAGCTACAAAACCATATAAACAAGAGCTAATCCTCACGAACTACACCTCCTTTACATAGAAATTCTATGTATATATCTAAAAAATCAGGCAAGCTGACGCCTGCCAATATAACAGCCCATTCGGCCAAATAACGGAAATAACAGCGTTGCAATAGCACAAGTTCCAACAAACCAAGGTGTCAACAAGGATTGAAACAGCGCAGCAGGAATTACATTGAATAGAAAAACAAGCATAAAAGTGACGTTTGGCACCATTGAGATCAGAATCGTATGTAGAACAAGCTTTTCTCCGCGTTTTCCAAACTCCTTCACGCCTTGATACCCAATCAGCACCCAGTAGATCATATATGCAGCTAAGATCAGCCAAACAGAAACAGAAATGCCTTTCCATACTGCTTGAACAAACGGTGATTCAAGCCATACATGCATTATTGTAATCGCAATGCCGACAGCGAATAGGGCACTGTTACAGAAAAGATGGAACATCAAAAACGCACGGAACGTTACTGGCTGTATTTTCTTAAACGAAGAAACAATGTCAGTTGGTGTTCCAAACGCCTGCAATAAAGTCTGCATAGCTTCCTCCTCACTCTTTCCTTCCTGAAAAGAGCGAAACAGATGATGTTCAATATGGCTCTCAATCTCTTCTATCATCGCCTCACCCTCAGGAAGCCCTTTAAGCCCGCTTTTGATTTCGGATACATATGTTTCTTTATCCATTTTGTCCGCTCCACTTCAGTATTCGGTCCATCATGGCTGAAAATACGCTCCATTCCTTCGTGCGTTCCGCCAGCGCTTCTTTGCCCTCGTCTGTAATCCGGTAATATTTGCGGTCCGGTCCTTTCTCCTGCTTCTCCCAGTAGGAAGAAATATACCCTTGGCGTTCAAGCTTGTGAAGAGAAGGATACAAGGTCCCTTCTTTCATCTGCAGTTCGTTTCCGCTGCGGCTTCCCATTTCTTTTACAAGCTCATAGCCGTACATCGGCCGCTCGTTCAGAAGCGTCAATACCAATATAACCGTGCTTCCCTTAACCAGCTCACGATTTAACATCTCAAAACCCCTACCTAGTTTTCTTATGTAGCATTTTACGAAAGCCCGTTGAGATTGTCAAATGATTCCTATAGATCTTCTATATTGTGATACAGAGAAAATCTAACTATAATGAAAGACAAAACATGATGGAGGTTCAAGACATGTCTATGCATAAAGCACTCACCATTGCCGGCTCAGATTCAAGCGGCGGTGCTGGGATTCAAGCTGATTTAAAAACATTTCAAGAAAAAAACGTATACGGGATGACCGCCTTAACGGTGATCGTTGCGATGGACCCAAACAACAGCTGGGACCATCAGGTATTCCCGATCGATACTGATACAATCCGCGCCCAGCTTGCAACAATTACGGACGGCATCGGCGTGGACGCCATGAAAACAGGAATGCTGCCAACCGTTGACATTATCGAGCTTGCGGCAAAAACGATCAAAGAAAAACAATTAAAAAATGTGGTAATTGACCCGGTTATGGTTTGCAAAGGTGCTAATGAAGTCCTTTATCCGGAGCACGCCCAAGCCCTGCGTGAGCAATTGGCTCCGCTAGCCACTGTCATTACGCCAAACTTGTTTGAAGCCAGCCAGCTCAGCGGCATGGATGAACTAAAAACAGTTGACGATATGATCGAAGCCGCGAAAAAAATTCACGCACTCGGCGCTCAATATGTCGTCATTACAGGCGGAGGCAAACTCAAACACGAGAAAGCCGTTGATGTTCTCTATGACGGAGAAACAGCGGAAGTCCTTGAAAGCGAAATGATCGATACGCCTTATACACATGGCGCAGGCTGTACATTCTCAGCAGCCGTGACAGCGGAGCTTGCCAAAGGTGCGGAAGTCAAAGAAGCCATTTACGCAGCGAAAGAATTCATCACAGCGGTCATTAAAGAATCCTTCCCGCTAAACCAGTATGTTGGTCCTACGAAGCATTCTGCACTGCGCCTGAATCAACAATCATAAACAAAAGGGGCTGCCTTACAGAGAGGCAGCCCTTTTTATCACCGAAGACTTTTCACAGAAAAAACTGCCGATCCCATCGGCAGCCCGTTTATTTGATTTTTAAATTGTTTGCAGATTTCCTCAAAAATGTTTCTATCGACTGAACAAAAAGTGCATATTCCTTCATTTGTTCATATGCCCGCGTGAGAATTTCCGCCGTTTCACTGTGCGGCGTTGTTCCGCCAAGCATTTTTTTCAGCTGAAGCAGCACATCCTTATATTCTTCCCGCTTATCTTCAACTTGGTTAGCAGCCTTTTCCAAACATTCCGGTGTTATCTTCTGTTCATGTATATTCAAGAAAACAACTCCTTTTACAGAAAAAAATAGTAGGTTATCGTTGAAGAATAGCACAGATGGCTCAGATTTCACATAAGAAAATAGAAGGATTTTCTACATAAGTGTCCAAATTCTGACATTCATTTCAGATTTCCCGGTCGAACTGGCTGTTACTTCATGATTTCCCGGGAAAGGAAAATATCTCGCACTAAAGACCTCTTCTCCGTTATTGATAAAGATTTCAACAGAGGATGCGTCGATAAACATGTGCACGGTATGCAAATCCTTGATGCGGCAATGTCTCGCTTCTGTTCTTTTTCCGTCAAAGCCCTTTCGTTCCAGCGTAACAATCCCCTTGTCTTTATGGAAGGAAAACGTAGCCGTTCCGCGGATACTGATTGAAAAGCCTGACTCTGTATGAATGTCTTCCAGCAGAATCTCAGTTCTTTCAGGTTTTTCCACTGGAAGCGTACCAGATGATCCATGCATGTTGATGTGTATTTTTTTCTCATTTCTGCGCATGGCTTTTAGCTCAGGCAGCGGCTGCTGAATCAGCTTCTCGCCTGATATTGTCAGCTGTCTCGGCAGCGTCATGCAGTGAATCCAGTGATAGTCAATCGTCGGATGAGATCCTTCATCCTGGTCAGGCACAGCCATCCATGCAAACAAAATTCGTCTGCCCTGATTATCTTCAAGTGTTTGCGGCGCGTAAAAATCAAAACCTTGATCAAGTTCCCTAAAATCACCATGCTTCAGTTCAGGCTTGTTATAATCGAGACACCCGACAAAATAACCTGACTGGTATACGTTCTGATAAAGGAAACCGTCAGCCTCAAGCCCTTGAGGCGAAACAATCAGCACGTCCAATCCTTGAAGGGAAAACAAATCAGGGCATTCCCACATGTATCCAAAATCGTCCAGCCCGTTGAAGCCCGCGCCGGTTATCGGGCCAAGAAATCTCCACTCACTCAGGTTATCAGAAGCAAACAATACAGCCTGCCCTTTCAAATTCTCTGTTTGCGCACCAATCACCATATACCATGTGCCTTCATGCTCCCATACCTTCGGATCGCGAAAATGCGCCGTATATCCTTCCGGAAGGCGGGCGACAACACCCTTTTTCTCAAAGGACAGCCCGTCGTCAGAAACAGCAAGGCATTGATACGTTTCCCGATTTCCATCCTGATCCCTGACATTTCCTGTGTAAAACAGATAGAGCCGATCGTCTTTCGTGACAGCGCTGCCCGAGTAGCAGCCGTTTTTATCAAACCAATCACTCGGAGCCAGCGCAATCTCTTCCCGCTTCCAATTCACAACATCCTGTGTCGTATAATGCCCCCAAAATTTTGCGCCGTGCCCCGTCTGAAACGGCTGCCACTGAAAGAATACATGATAGCTGCCCTTCCAATAAATCACGCCATTCGGGTCATTCAGCAGCCCAACCGGCGGCATGATATGAAAATGCTGGCGGTGCTGATCGCTGTTAGCGATGGGCTCTTTTTTCTCCACTTCTTCATAAGCCCGGCGACGAAGATCCTGGTCATGTGCTGTCATTTTTTCCTCTCCTCATCCTCATTAATCTTCATGACAAATGCTGCAATGAACGCTGACACTGCCGCAATCGCCATGCCAATCAGATAGTGAATCAAGTTGCTGACGCCAAACGGAGCCGCAATGGCGATCATCGGAATTCCCGTTAACCCGTAAGCGTTTGCAGCTACATGTGTAAAGACGACATATGCCCCACCCAATGCGCCTCCAATCATCGCGGCGATAAACGGTTTTCGGTAGCGAAGATTGACTCCGAATATGACGGGCTCAGTAATGCCGAGAAAAGCGGAAAATGCTGCCGGAAGCGCGATTTCTTTTGTCTTTGCCTTTTTCGCCATAAAGAAGACGGCAAGACCTGCCCCGCCTTGTGCGACATTCGCCATTGACCAGATTGGCAGCAAGTAGTTTTTGCCTATATCTGCAATAAGCCCAGCCTCAATCGCATGGAAGCTGTGATGAACGCCTGTCAGCACGATGAGTGAATACGTGCCCCCGAAAATCAAACCTGCCACAAAACCGGCATGGTCATATACATAAGTTAAAGCAACCGTAATGCCGGAGCCAAGCGCTCTGCCCAGAGGGCCAATCGCGATAAAAGCAACAAACCCGGTGACAATTACAGTAACAAAAGGTGTAACAAGCAAATCTACCGCATGTGGAACCACTTTTCTCGTCCATTTCTCTACCTTGCTCATCACATACACCGCAAGCAGGACAGGTATGACAGTTCCCTGGTAGCCGAGAAGCGCGATATCAAATCCGAAAAGATGCATATAATCAGGTGTCGCTTCCGCCAATCCCCAAGGATTTAAAAGAGACGGGTGAATCATGATTCCGCCGATGACCGCTCCCAAGTATGGATTGCTGCCAAACTCTTTTGAAGCGCTGACCCCGATTAGAATCGGCAAGAAAATGAATGCTGCACTTGAAAACATATCAAGCAGCTGCAAAAGCGCAGAATCCTTGCTCATCCAATGAAACGCATTGATCATACCCAGCAATCCCATTAATAGGCCGCTGGCTACAATAGCCGGGATGATTGGAACAAAAATATTAGAAAGCGTTTTCGCAAATCTCGCAGCGGGATTCAGCTTTTCTTTTGCCGCATCCTGATGATTTACGTGTTCTTCACGCTCGATATCAGCTTCTTTAGAAAAGGCATCGAATACTTTATTCACAAGGCCTGTTCCGAAAATGATCTGGTACTGGCCAGAGCTGCTGAAAGCCCCTTTGACGCCATCAAGCTCTTCTACTTGTGCTTGATCTATCTTTGATTCATCTTTCATCACTAAACGCAGTCTTGTTGCACAATGAGCCGCGCTGATAATATTTTCTTTCCCTCCGAGAAGCTCAATAAGGCGTTTTGCAGTCTCTTTGTAATCCATCTATTTCTCCCCCTTTTATTTAAACAAAAAAGACCTAAAATTCGCCAACGAATAAAGGATACAGCGATCCTTTTTCATTTACGCAAATTTTAGGTCTTGCCTGCTTTACCAGTCACAATCCCGCTTATTCAGATTAAGAATACGCTTTCATCATAAATCATGCCAGCGTTTTCGTCAACTATTTTTTTAGTTAAATAGTTTGATAAAACATGTAGACAAAAATTCGTAAAAATTAATTGTGAAATACTTCACAATATCATGCTATACTATGCTCAATCATGAAAGAAAGCAGGAAAAGACAATGGAAACTCAAGCATTGCAAAAGGTTGAACAGTATGCTTTGAAAAAACAAAACATATTCGCTTCAAGCAAAATCCGTTATGTGCTTCGGTCCATTTTGGCCAGTATGTTTATTGGTTTTGGCATTACAGCCGCAAGCAAAACAGGAAGCTATTTCTTTATGGCTGATTCTCCGTTTGCCTTTCCGGCAGCCGCTGTCACTTTCGGGGCCGCTATTCTGCTGATTGCTTACGGAGGCGGAGATTTATTTACCGGCAACACCTTTTATTTCACCTATACCGCGCTCCGGAAAAAACTCAGCTGGCGCGACACCCTGTACTTGTGGATGTCAAGCTATGCCGGCAATTTAATCGGCGCCATTCTGTTTGCCATCCTGATCAGCGCGACGGGACTTTTTGAGGAGCCTTCTGTTCATTCTTTTTTGATTCATTTGTCAGAGCACAAAATGGAGCCGCCGGCTTCCGAATTGTTTTTCAGAGGAATGCTGTGCAATTGGCTTGTGTGCCTCGCCTTTTTCATTCCAATGTCTCTCAAAGGGGAAGGAGCAAAGCTTTTTACCATGATGCTATTCGTTTTCTGCTTCTTTATTTCCGGCTTTGAACACAGCATTGCCAATATGTGCACATTCGCCATCTCGCTTTTGATCGAGCACCCTGATACAGTGACACTGATGGGAGCAGTCAGAAACTTAATTCCCGTTACGCTCGGCAATCTGACCGCGGGAATAGTCATGATGGGCTGGATGTACTACACACTGAATCCTGATCAATAAAAAAACTTCCAGAGATCACTCCCTGCAAGTCAAATCGGTTATTCCGAGAGATCTTGAAGACGCTGGACATGCAGCGTGATATAGCCGGCCTCGGTTTCCGGCAAATGTAATTGATATTCATTTTTCAAAAACTCCGCCAGCTCCAGCGCACATTGATAGGCGAATGAATACTTTTTTTGGATGAAATAAAGCATCTCCTCGTCCATACGATGGAGCGCTTCATTTGATTCCAACCGGCTGACCGCGTATCGCAAATGCGTGACAAGGCGTTGATAGGAAATGCTGTTTTCATCCACCTTTCGATTAAAGTATTGTTCTATTTTCTCTATCATTTCTTTGATCATGGTCGTATGCTTCAGCGCTGAATACATGCTCTCCGCATCCATCTTCGCCGTATGGATGTGAAGGGCAATATAACCCGCTTCATCTTCAGGCAGAGACACGCCCAATGTCTCTTTTACATGTCCGATCGCCCACAGGCCGATCTCATATTCTTTTTTATAGAGCGCCTTTATCTCATGCAGCAATTTATTCTGCACAAGCAGCCCATTTTGAATCCTTTCGATCGCAAAGGACAAATGGTCGGAAAGCGCGATATGAATGTGATCGCTCAGCGGCGCCGCGAGCTCTCCTTCCGCATAGCTGATGATATCCTCAGCTATTTCTATATGCTCCTCCGGCAGTGTTTGCAGGATTTGTTTGAACTTTTCATTCTCGTCGCGCACGACAAAGATTTTTTCCACTTTATTCATAGGGATGAGATCATTTTTCTTTTTTTGAAAAGCGATTCCCGGCCCCATCACGATTTTTTCCTGATCATCCTCTTTTATTAAAGCCGCATTGTTGTTTAATACTTTATAGATTTTCAAGAGGTTATCTCTCCCGCCAATTTGCTTTTGACTGGGATTTTACCTCCTTTTGACCGCCATGTAAAGATGCGGGCCCGCTCTCTCCTGCTTTGGCGATTCCTTGAAGGCTTGCAAACATCTTCTTTTATAAAGCGCGGCGGCTTTCGCTTTCTGCTTTTCTTCCTCATTCACAGCCATCCGCCACTCATAAAACGAAACGAGTCCTGCGGCCTGCACAGCCGCCTTTCTTTGGTATGTACGCTGAGCCGAATAGACCGCGGCAGCCGCAGTTTTTCTGTCCGGCGTCACCCAGTTCATCAAAAAGACCATCCACACCCGTAAAGATACAAGCAAACGTTTCATAGAAAAACATCCCTCCGCTTCTTTTTGGCAGGCAGCCTTTTTAGCAGCCCGTTTTCTCAGCCGCAGCCCGCAAGAAAAGACGGCCGATTTCTTTTCTCGCAAACTAGCGGCTCTAGCAAAACTCATGACTCTATGATAGACCGTGGAAAGAGAATTCTTTGTCACAATATGAGTGAAAAAACCAACTAGTTTTTAGAAGTTTTGTTGAAAGCTGAAAGAATTGAAATGAAAATTGGAGAACCGCTTTGAAAACTTTATACACAAGTTATCCCAAAGATAAGAACAACTTAATCACAAGAGATATCCACATGTCCACAAACTCTATCTATATTTTGTATGCGAACGTATATTCCTAACTATATATATACACAGGTTTATTCACTTATACACAGGGTTCTGTGTATAACTCCTTCGTTATACACAAACAAACTCCAATAAATGGTCCAAATGACACAAGGATTTTTTTGAATTTTCAAGAAATATATACTAGACCTTTCACATTTTTTCTAAATACAAAGGGGGAAACACATTGAAAAAGGGGATCATTCGCTTTCTGCTTGTAAGTTTCGTCTTATTTTTTGCGTTATCCACAGGTATTACGGGCGTCCAGGCAGCTCCGGCTTCTTCAAAAACGTCGGCTGATCTGGAAAAAGCCGAGGTATTCGGTGATATCGACATGACGACAAGCAAAAAAACAACCGTTATAGTGGAATTAAAAGAAAAATCCTTGGCAGAAGCGAAGGAAGCGGGAGAAAGCCAATCGAAAAGCAAGCTGAAAACCGCTCGCACAAAAGCAAAAAACAAAGCAATCAAAGCGGTGAAAAACGGAAAAGTAAACCGGGAATATGAGCAGGTATTCTCAGGCTTCTCTATGAAGCTTCCAGCTAATGAGATTCCAAAACTTCTCGCGGTAAAAGACGTTAAGGCGGTGTACCCGAACGTCACATATAAAACAGACAATATGAAGGATAAAGACGTCACAATCTCCGAAGACGCCGTATCTCCGCAAATGGATGACAGTGCGCCTTATATCGGAGCAAACGATGCATGGGATTTAGGCTACACAGGAAAAGGCATTAAGGTGGCGATTATTGACACTGGGGTTGAATACAATCACCCAGATCTGAAGAAAAACTTTGGACAATATAAAGGATACGATTTTGTGGACAATGATTACGATCCAAAAGAAACACCAACAGGCGATCCGAGGGGCGGAGCGACTGACCACGGCACACACGTAGCCGGAACTGTGGCTGCAAACGGAACAATTAAAGGCGTAGCGCCTGATGCCACACTTCTTGCTTATCGTGTGTTAGGGCCTGGCGGAAGCGGCACATCGGAAAACGTCATCGCCGGTGTGGAACGTGCAGTGCAGGACGGGGCAGATGTGATGAACCTGTCTCTCGGAAACTCTTTAAACAACCCGGACTGGGCGACAAGCACAGCGCTTGACTGGGCCATGTCAGAAGGCGTTGTCGCTGTTACCTCAAACGGCAACAGCGGACCGAACGGCTGGACAGTCGGATCGCCGGGCACATCCAGAGAAGCGATTTCTGTCGGTGCGACTCAGCTGCCGCTCAATGAATACGCCGTCACTTTCGGCTCCTATTCTTCAGCAAAAGTGATGGGCTATAACAAAGAGGACGACGTCAAAGCGCTCAATAACAAAGAAGTTGAGCTTGTCGAAGCGGGAATCGGCGAAGAAAAGGATTTTGAAGGGAAAGACCTGACAGGCAAAGTCGCCGTTGTCAAACGAGGCAGCATTGCATTTGTGGATAAAGCGGATAACGCTAAAAAAGCCGGTGCCATCGGCATGGTTGTGTATAACAATCTCTCTGGAGAAATTGAAGCCAATGTGCCAGGCATGTCTGTCCCAACGATTAAGCTTTCATTAGAAGACGGCGAAAAACTCGTCAGCGCCCTGAAAGCTGGTGAGACAAAAACAACATTCAAGTTGACGGTCTCAAAAGCGCTCGGTGAACAAGTCGCTGATTTCTCATCACGCGGCCCTGTTATGGATACGTGGATGATTAAGCCTGATATTTCCGCGCCAGGGGTCAATATCGTGAGCACGATCCCAACACACGATCCTGACCATCCATACGGCTACGGATCAAAACAAGGAACAAGCATGGCATCGCCTCATATTGCCGGAGCGGTTGCCGTTATTAAACAAGCCAAACCAAAGTGGAGCGTTGAACAGATTAAAACCGCCATCATGAATACCGCTGTCACTTTAAAGGATAGCGATGGGGAAGTATATCCGCATAACGCTCAAGGCGCAGGCAGCGCAAGAATCATGAACGCAATCAAAGCCGATTCGCTCGTCTCACCTGGAAGCTATTCATACGGCACGTTCTTGAAGGAAAACGGAAACGAAACAAAAAATGAAACGTTTACGATTGAAAATCAATCTTCCATTAGAAAGTCATACACACTTGAATACTCATTTAATGGCAGCGGCATTTCCACATCCGGCACAAGCCGTGTTGTGATTCCGGCACATCAAACCGGGAAAGCCACTGCAAAAGTAAAGGTCAATACGAAGAAAACAAAAGCTGGCACCTATGAAGGAACGGTTATCGTCAGAGAAGGCGGAAAAACAGTCGCTAAGGTACCTACATTGCTGATTGTGAAAGAGCCCGATTATCCGAGAGTCACATCTGTCTCTGTCAGCGAAGGGACTGTACAAGGTACCTATCAAATTGAAACCTACCTTCCTGCGGGAGCGGAAGAGCTGGCGTTCCTCGTCTATGACAGCAACCTTGATTTCGCCGGCCAAGCCGGCATTTATAAAAACCAAGATAAAGGTTACCAGTACTTTGACTGGGATGGCACGATTAATGGCGGAACCAAACTTCCGGCCGGAGAGTATTACTTGCTCGCATATGCCGCGAACAAAGGCAAGTCAAGCCAGGTTTTGACCGAAGAACCTTTCACTGTTGAATAAGAAAAAGCCCTGCCGAATCGGCAGGGCTTTTTAAAGATCAGTCAGCAAACGCCTCCTGCAATAATCGATACGATCGGAGCTTATCTTCAAAATGATGTGTGATGGTCACCACCATGATTTCCTCTGTTTCATACGCTTTACTCAAAGCTAGCAGCCGCTCCTTAACCTGTTCTTTCGTACCGACAATCATTCGATTTCGATTATCAGCAATTCGTCTCTGTTCATAAGGAGAATACGTATTTTTCCGAACAGCTTTATACGAAGGAACTCCCTCTAAAGGAATACCCTGCTCTCCCGCCAAAAGTGTAAAATCAAGCACAGCCCCAAGCTCCTCTGCCTTCTCCTCCGTGTCAGCACAAAGAACAAAAACAGCAACTGCCGCTCGAGGCGTATCTCCTAACACAGATGGTTTGAATCGCCTCTTATACTGTCTGACAGTACCCTCTCCGCCCTCTCCATTGATAAAATGGGCAAACATATAGCCAGCGCCAGATTCAGCTGCGAGCAGCGCGCTTTCTCCAGATGAGCCGAGCAGCCACACATCCGGAGCCGTTGAAATATGCGGCGCAGCCGTCAGATTTGGAAAACGGTGTTTATCATCCGCCAAATCATGCAAATACATGGTCAGCTCCTTGATTTGCTGCGGATATTGATCAGCATTGCGCTTACCGCCGTCATTCAGCGCCCATGATGCAATCGGCATTCCCCCCGGTGCTCTGCCAAGCCCCAGGTCAATTCTTCCTGGTGTCAGCCCCTCCAGAACACGAAAGTTTTCAGCTACTTTATAAGCACTGTAATGCGGCAGCATGACTCCTCCTGATCCAACACGGATTCGCTTTGTTTTCGCCGCTATATGACTGATTAGCACCTCAGGACTGGACCCTGCCAGCCGTTTTGAAAAGTGATGCTCAGAAACCCAAAATCTCTTATATCCAAGGTCCTCAGCAGCTTGGGCAAGCGCAACGGTTTGCTGTAAGGCCGTTTCTGCATTGCTGCCCTCTGATACTGGAGATTGATCTAATATACTTAATGAAACCATCCCTACCACCTCATCCTCATCGTATCACTGATCCCCTATTTTTTCTCCAAAGCCGCTCACACTGCTTATCAGTGTCCCCTATCATTCGCCATTTATTTGTGAAAGCCTGTCCCTATTTGTCGGAATATGTTACACGTGAAACATAAAAACCCCTCCAGACGGAGAGGTTTGCTTTAGTTTTTATTAAAGCCCTTTTCTTTCACGTAGTCATTTAAATACGTACGCGGCTTTTGCTTCATAAAGTTCAGTATTTGATCGGACCACGTTTCTTCCCGCTGCCCGTTTGTTCTTTCTCTATAGTAATCAGAAATGGTTTTGTCATACGTATTCATAGTATGACGGAAATCGTCTGTGTTCACATTATACGTATTCTCATGATAAACGGCCTGCTTTGGCAATCTCGGTTTTTTGCCGGAAAGGTTCGCAGGATGGCCTACTGCCAGTCCGAAAAGCGGGAGCACATGGTCAGGCGTTTGCAGCACCTCTGTCACCTTGTCCAGTTCATTCCGAATGCCGCCGATATAGCAAATGCCAAGCCCCATGGATTCAGCGGCAATGCTCATATTTTGCGCTGCCAGCGCCGCATCAATTAAGCTAACCATAAACATTTCTGTATTCTCGAGCAGCTCAGAAATATGTTCACCTTTTTCCTCAGCCAGTTTTTGATGGCGGTACAAATCCGCACAAAATACAAAAAAGTGTCCGTTCTTCTCAACGTAAGGCTGATTCCCAGCAAGCACGGACAGCTCACGTTTTTTCTCAGGATCAGAAACCCCGATAATCGAATATGCCTGCACATAGCTGGATGTAGACGCAGCCTGCGCACTTTTCACTAATGTATCAATTTCTTCAGCTGTCAAAAGCTGATCAGTAAAAGACCGGATTGACCGATGATTCAAAATGGTTTCGATTGTGTTATTCATCACAAAAACCTCCTTATCACTTTTTATCATATCCGAAAAAAAGTGATCTCAAAAGCGAAATGCTCTGAACAAAAAAAGACAGCCTCTGTAAAGGCTGTCTGCATATTAAGAATTAAAAAGATAACTTCTGTATTTCGTCAGCTGCACACTTGCATTATATACAATCCCAAATCCGATTAACGTGGAAAGTGTCGAGCTTCCCCCATAGCTGACAAACAGCAGCGGAATCCCGGTAACAGGCATAATGCCGATGTTCATTCCGATATTCTGGAATGTGTGGATCACAATTAACGCCGTATAGCCAACGCAAAAGAAAGAAGCGAAACGGTTAAACGGATGTATTTTGTCTATCAGAACAACAAGCCTGTAGATTAAAAAGAAGAACATGATGACAACAATTGCACAGCCTATAAAGCCAAATGACTCACCTATTATAGAAAAGATAAAGTCAGTCGTACTCTCTGGAACATAAACCTTCAAATTAGAAATACCATTACCTAAAATACCACCAGATCCTATTGCCATGATGGCCTGGTCAACTTGCCAGCTGTCATTTGAATCTTCCTGTGTCTCATTTGAAGCAGACACCCAAGAAGTGACCCGCTTAATTTGATAATCCTGTATTCCAACTGATTTAGCAACGTCAGGAAAGTTTATCATTACTAATAAAATTAATGAAATGAGTAAGATACCTGAACCAGCTATGATCGCAATCAATTTCCAGTTTATCCCTGACATAAAAACCATTACAAGAACGATAAACATACATATTCCCGCAGTCCCAGCATCCTGCATCAGGATAAGACCTACAGGAATAACTGCGACACCCGCAATCTTTAATAACAAGTGGATATCATCCCTAAGCGTCCGAACTCCTTTAGGATTAGCTTTTCCAATAACTGAAGCAAGCATCATAATCAAACCAACCTTCATAAACTCTGACGGCTGTATTGTTATTCTACCGATCCTAAACCAACTTTTTGCCCCTTTAATAACAGGTGCAATAGACTCGGGACTGATTTTGAGAATAATCAAAGATAAAATACCAATGATAAAAATATATAAACTTAACTTTTCAAGCTGTTCTAAATCAAAGTACAAAAGAACTGTAATGGCAACAGCCCCCAAAAGATAAAACACAATTTGCTGAATCCAATCCGTGTTCCCATACTGCCCAAACTGACCGGCAGCATAAATTGATACTACGCTTATAATAAAAAACACACCAAATATAAAAATCAAATCCCCCTGATAAAAGGGGCTTTGCTGTTTCTTATATCGACTCATTCTATCCCGCCTTACATTTTCATCGGAAAATCACTAATGTTTATTATACATGAACCACGTTCAAGATGACACGTGAAGCTCGCTTCCTTTTATGTTTTTTCAGCATTTGCGGCACTTTTTCAGCTACACGAAATATGACGTATCATAAACCGAAATGTTTCGATTGACACAAAACTTTTCAAATGAAAAAAACGCCATACCAAAAGAACTTGTTAAAAAACGAATGCGATAATGCGTTATGTTCCCAAATAATGTGATACCTCATATAGAAATAGCTAAAAATTCAGAGCCCCATGCCCATACATTCTCCTAGCACATTAAACAAAAAAATAAGACGATAGATCCAGTCCATTTCTGCAAAAACACGTATCAATTTCTGGAAAACATGGTATAATAATTGTAACAGAATGTTCAAAAAACAATCGCAAAACAGACACAACTCAGTTCCTCTATTTCATTTTTGTAAACGTTATCACAAAATGAAAGGAGACGGGTATGATGGACATGTTTTTTGCTTACTTATTGGTTGCCAGCGCAACGCCTCTCTTTATTTGGCTTGATAACAAAAAAGTCGCACTCTCAGCTATTCCGCCAATCATTTTAATGTGGGTATTCTTCTTCTTTTACGCAACAGAAAGCCTTTCTCCACTTGGACACACTCTCATGATTATCTTGTTTGCCGTTAACGTCATTGTCGCTCATATCGCCGCATTTATCATTTACGGCCTTCCGTATCTTCGCAGAAAGCGAAGCAGCTGAAGACAGCAAAAAACCCTCTTCCAATGAAGAGGGTTTTTTGTATTATTCGTTATGGCCAGAATGCTCTGAGTGTTCAGCGCCTCCAGGAGGATTTCCGTCCATATGGTCACCATGGTGATAGTGAGCCGCGAAAATCCAGATGGATCCAAGTACGATAACGATCGCGCCAAAGAATCCGAACAGTGTGTTTCCGACTTGGATCGTGCCGTTTTCGCTCTCTGTCATATGCATGAACATGAGAAGCTGCAGCGCCGCCTGAATGAAGGCGAAGCCGAAGATAATCCAAAGTTTTGCTGATGAGCTCAGGTCAGTATACACTGCAACCCATAGAGCCAGCAGGGTCAAAACGATAGACAGGATAAAACCTACAATGTGTTTCCATGGAAAGTGACTGTGTTCAGCAGATTTGTTTGCCATTTTACAGACCCCCCAATCCCATGAGATAGACACCTGTAAAGATGAAAATCCATACAACATCTAAGAAGTGCCAGTACAAGCTTGAGATAAAGATTTTAGATGAAGTTTGCGGAGTTAAGCCGCGTTTCTTCAACTGAATCAGAATTCCTGTGATCCAGAAAATCCCGATTGTTACGTGAGTTCCGTGAGTTCCAAGTAAAACAAAGAATCCAGACCAGAACGCACTTGTACTGAGAGCCGCTCCTTCATGTACATAGTGAACAAACTCGTTGATCTCGCATCCGACGAAGCCGGCACCGAGAAGAAGAGTGATAATTGTCCAAATGACTACGCCTTTTAAACTTCCGCGGCGCATTTCATGAACAGCGATCCCGCAGGTAAAGCTGCTGATCAGCAGCAAGAACGTCATAATCATTACCAGATTGACTTCAAATAGTTCGTCTGGCAAGACACCTCCAGCTGTTCTGTTTTTAAGAACGAAGAAGGTTGCAAATAGTGTTGAGAACAACACAATTTCTGCCCCTAAAAAGATCCAAAACCCGAGAATATTAAGTCTGCCGGTTTCAGATTGATATTCCATAGGCGCGTTAGAATTGCCGTGTTCTGCATGTTCCATAACTCACGCCTCCTTATTCGGAAATCTTTCTTTCCGTCTCTTTTATTTCATCAACACTAATGTAGTAGCCGTTGTCGTATTCGAATGAACGCAGAACCATGCAGAGCAGGACTCCGATCAATCCGACTACGCCCATCCAGTACCATTCAAAGACAAGTCCAAAGCCAGCGAGACCGAAGGCAACAGACATAAAGAACGGTCTGCCTGAGTTGCTTGGCATATGGATTTTCTTGAATTTGCTTTCAGGGTATAATTCAGTTTTTTCTTCTTTCATATGCAGGAATGCATCTTGAGATTTGACTTCAGGAAGCACCGCAAAGTTGTAATGCGGCGGAATCGCAGAAGAAGTCGCCCAATCAAGCGTACGTCCCACACCCCATGAATCTCCGCTGATTTCACGAGTAGAGTAACGGAAGCTGTAGTAGATGTTATAGCAAAGGATTAAGAATCCTACACCCATCATGAAAGCTCCGACAGTTGAGATAAAGTTCAATGTTGTCCAGCCGTCATTCGGTCCGTATGTGTAAATACGGCGAGGCATGCCTTGAAGCCCCAAGAAATATTGCGGGAAGAAACAAATATTGAACCCGATCATAAAGATCCAGAAGAACCATTTTCCGATTCTTTCGTTCAGCTTGTGGCCGAACATTTTTGGATACCAGAAAATAAATCCGGCGAAACAAGCAAATACAGTACCCGCGATCAGCACATAGTGGAAGTGAGATACAAGGAAGTACGTATTATGGTATTGATAATCCGCTGCTGCCATCGCAAGCATAACCCCTGTAACCCCGCCGATAACGAAGTTAGGAATGAACGCAAGCGCCCACAGCATAGGTGTTGTAAAGCTGATTCGGCCTTTATACATTGTAAAGAGCCAGTTAAAGATTTTAACCCCGGTTGGGATTGAGATTGCCATTGTCGTAATTGAGAAGAATGAGTTAACGGACGCACTGTTCCCCATTGTGAAGAAGTGGTGAGTCCAAACTAAGAAACTCAATACAGAGATGGCGATAATAGAACCAACCATCGCTTTGTAACCAAACAATTGTTTTCTTGCAAAGCTTGAGATGATTTCTGAGAAAATACCAAACGCCGGAAGAATAACGATATATACTTCAGGATGTCCCCAAATCCAGAACAAGTTAGCCCAAAGCATCGGCATACCGCCTGCTTCCAATGTGAAAAAGTGAGCGCCGAACAAACGATCAAATGATAAAAGTGCTAATGCTACTGTAAGTACAGGGAACGCAAACACGATAATAACCATTGTGATCAGTGTTGTCCATGTGAACATTGGCATACGCATTAAAGTCATGCCTTTTGTTCTCATTTTTAAGATTGTTACCATAAAGTTAATCCCTGTCATCAGGGTACCGATACCGGCAATCTGAAGTCCGAGGAGGTAGTAGTTCTCACCCGGCCCAGGGCTCATGTCGTTACTTGCAAGCGGCATATAACTCGTCCAGCCTGCGTTCGGAGAACCTCCGATAACGAAAGAAATATTGAAAAGCATCGCCCCTACAAAGAACGTCCAGAAGCTCAGGTTGTTCAAGTAAGGGAACGCAACGTCGCGGGCACCGATTTGAAGAGGCACAACAACGTTGATAAGACCGATTAAGAACGGCATCGCCATGAAGATGATCATGATTGTACCGTGAGTTGTAAAAATTTCATTATAGTGGTTTGAGTCTAAAAAACTGTTATTCGGAAGCGCTAGCTGGGCACGCATCATCAGACCGTCGACACCGCCGCGGAATAACATAATTACAGCAGATATAATGTACATGATTCCGAGTTTTTTATGGTCAACAGTAGTTATCCATTCAGACCACAGCCATTTCCACTTTTTGAAGTAAGTCAGTACAAAAATAATGGCAATGGTTGAAAGCGCAATGGAAACTTGTGCGCCCAGAATTAATGGGTCACCAGTTACGAAAAATTCGTCCCATTTGAATTTCATGCAGGCTTCCTCCTTTCCTGATCAATATCATTCTTCTGTATCATCAGACTTCTTAAATTCGTTTTTCTTTACGTTTTCAAACGGATCTGTTTTAGAGTGCGGTGAAACGGCTTGATAGCCAAGGCGTTTGCGCGCCTCCATCGCGTACTCAGCGTCTTGTCCGTGATCAACGTATTTCAAGTGAGTAGAAGAGAACGTTAATTCGTCCACATTTTCAGGAAGCATCAATTCATCATACTTCTCTTTTGTCAGCTTAGGAGCCTCGTTCTGAGTCTTTTTCACCCAGCTGTTAAAGTCTTTTTCTGTGACTGCATTCACATCAAACTCTTGGTCTGCAAAATGTTCACCTGTGAAGTTCGCGTTGCGGCCTTCGTAAGTACCCACTTTGTCAGCCTGTAAGTATTGATCCATCAGCATTCCTGCCATCGCATATTTTTGCCCTCCAAGCTGAGGAATCCATAGCGAAGCCATTGAATCTGCAGATGAGATTTTGAACAAGATCGGGCGGTCGACAGGAATGTTTAAGTAGTTGACCGTTTCAATATCCTGTTCAGGGTAGCTAAATACCCATTTCCAGTCTACCGAAGTAGCATAAACAACAAGAGGCTCTTTGTCTTTTGTTGCTTCAGGAGCTTTTTCTAACGAATATATCGTCTGTACTGTTGGCACAGAAAGTGCAATGACGATTAAAATTGGGATCACTGTCCAGACTACTTCTAAAAACGTGTTACCGTGAATTTCTGGGTTATAAGATCCATTATCTTTGCCTTTACGGTCGCGGTATTTTACTAAAATAATGGTAAATAGAACAAAGACGACCCCGACGATAAACAGCATAAATCCGATAGATAACAGGATTAAATCACTTTGCTGTTCAGCTACAGGTCCTTTCGGATCTAGTACTGAAGCATTGCTGCATCCCCCAAGGACGAAAACCACAGTTAACAGCGCTAATACAAGC
>NZ_JAVAXX010000280.1:0-8111 GCF_042709275.1 Bacillus sp. LR_5
TCTTCAGCGCCGATGGTAGTCGGGGGTTTCCCCCTGTGAGAGTAGGACGCCGCCAAGCTTTTATCTTAAATTATTATCATCGCGGGGTGGAGCAGTTCGGTAGCTCGTCGGGCTCATAACCCGAAGGTCGCAGGTTCAAATCCTGCCCCCGCAACCAAATATATAAATGATATAAGAAGTGCCCGAAGGGTGCAGACAAAATCATTTTATACAAATATGGTCCGGTAGTTCAGTTGGTTAGAATGCCTGCCTGTCACGCAGGAGGTCGCGGGTTCGAGTCCCGTCCGGACCGCCATTATTGTAAACGAAACGATCATGTTTTCGTTTTTTTTGTGTTTTCTTTTATTGTATCTTTCTGCTTGGTGTCATAGCCAAGCTTTCTTTATATCGGCAACATCTTGGATATTCCAGCAAAATTCGATACACTAGGAAGAGTACATATAGGCCATAAGCAGGTTGAAAGGAGGTTTTGGTTCATGGATGAATTTGATTTGATACATAGCATTACTCCGCGGACCATTTACCATTCTTCCGTTGATGTAGGAATAGGTGATGATGCAGCACTCTACACTGCGAAACACGGCGTTCAGGAAATTGTTTGTGTGGATACTATGGTAGAAGATGTGCACTTTAAATTACACTATTCCTCACCTGAAGATATCGGGTATAAGGCGTTAGCCGTTAATATAAGTGATATTGCCGCGATGGGAGGCATTCCTAAATTTTATTTGGTATCACTTGCGGTACCTGCAAAATGGACGGAATCTGAAATCAAGGCAATGTATGAAGGAATGAATGAACTGGCGAAACTATATCATATGGATCTGATTGGCGGCGATACAGTCTCTACCTCTGATAAATTAGTCGTAACGGTCACTGTGATCGGTGAAGTAGAAAAGGGACGAGCTTGTTTGCGCAGCTTGGCAAGACCGAATGATATTGTGTTTGTAACTGGGGAAATTGGTTCATCTGCAGCAGGACTTTCTTTATTATTAGAGGAGAATAATCCTCAAAATTTATTTTTGGACACGGATTACTTTATCAACAGGCATAAACGGCCTCAGCCAAGAGTAAGCGTCGGGAGATTATGCTCGAGTATTAAGCGGGCAGCTTTAAATGATATCAGTGACGGATTAGCTAGTGAACTGAATGAGATTGCAGAAGCCAGCTGTGTTTCAATTGAAATTGATGAAAGCATCCTCCCGGTCCATTCTGACTTGCCTAAGCTTCATTCTAACTGGAAAGAATGGGCTTTGTTTGGCGGAGAGGATTTTGAGCTGACTGGGACGGTTTCAAAGGAGGAATGGGAAGTGTTGAAGCAGGAGTGCAAAATTCGTCAACTGCCCATTACAAAGATTGGCCATGTCAGGGAAAAAACAGAATCCAACGTGATCCTAAAAACAGAAAAAACAACAATGGCCTTAGAGAAAAAAGGATATAATCATTTTAAATAAGACGGGTGACTCGTGTGAAGCAATTAAAGTGGAGAACTGTAAATCCTGAAGAAACAAAAGCGATAGCAAAACTTACGGCATCGTTTGCTAAGCCGGGAGACGTCCTGACATTAGAGGGCGATTTAGGTGCCGGAAAAACGACTTTCACGAAAGGTTTTGCGGAAGGACTTGGCATTACACGTGTTGTAAACAGTCCGACTTTTACAATTATAAAAGAATATAATGATGGCTCACTTCCTCTTTATCATATGGATGTGTATAGAATGGAAGACGAAAGCGAAGATTTGGGACTTGATGAATATTTTCACGGACAAGGTGTCTGTCTCGTTGAATGGGCCCATTTAATTGAAGAACAGCTTCCGCAGGAGCGACTGCAAATTGTCATCAAAAGAGTTGGTGATGATGAGCGGGAAATTACCTTTACTGCTGTCGGGAATCGGTATGAAATGCTTTGTGAGGAGATAAGTAGACATGACAATATTAGCAATTGATACATCAAATTATACGTTAGGCATTGCACTGCTTCGAGAAGATACCGTCATAGCAGAATACATTACATATTTGAAAAAGAACCATTCTGTTAGAGCGATGCCTGCTGTTCATTCATTGCTGAACGAATGTGATATGGCACCGCAGGATCTTTCTAAAATTGTTGTTGCAAAAGGCCCTGGTTCATACACAGGAGTAAGAATAGGTGTGACGCTCGCCAAAACACTTGCCTGGTCTTTACACATTCCGATTTCTGCTGTATCAAGCCTTGAGGCGCTTGCGGCAAATGGCCGGCATTTTGACGGTCTGATCAGTCCTATCTTTGATGCAAGACGGGGACAGGTGTATACAGGTCTGTATGAATACAAAAACGGGCTTTTGGAACAAGTGGTTCCTGATCAAAATGTGATGCTGGCCGAATGGCTGGAGATGCTAAAAGAAAAGGATCGCCCTGTTTTGTTTTTAGGTCATGATACTTCTATTCACAAGCAGATGATAGAGGATGTGCTTGGGACAAAAGGGTTCATTGGAGCTGCTGCTCAGCATAACCCGCGTCCTTCAGAATTGGCTTTTCTAGGTGCGGAAAAGGAAGCAGCTGATGTTCACGGGCTTGTCCCGGATTACTTGCGGCTGGCAGAAGCTGAAGCGAAATGGATTGAAAGTCAAAAGTAGGGTGATAGGATGAAAACAAAAGCAGCTGTCAGAAACATGCGGCTTGATGATATTGATCACGTATACGAAATTGAAACATCCTCCTTTACGTCTCCTTGGACGAGGGATTCGTTTTATCATGAGCTGATGGAAAATCCGTATGCTCATTATCTCGTGATTGAAAAGGACGGCCATGTTGCTGGGTATTGCGGGATTTGGATTGTGATGGACGACGCCCAAATTACAAATATAGCAATAAAACCGGAGTATCGCGGCAAGTCTTTAGGAGAAGCGCTTTTTCGCTCAGCGATTGAACTGTGCAAAGAAAAAGGCGCAAGGCGGCTTTCGCTTGAAGTGAGGGTTTCTAATCATCCTGCTCAAGGTTTATATAAGAAGTTCGGGATGCAGCCCGGCGGAATAAGAAAGAACTATTATACTGATAACGGGGAAGATGCGTTAATTATGTGGGTGACGATAAATGAGTGAGCAAAAAGAGATTTACGTATTAGGAATTGAAACAAGCTGTGATGAAACAGCGGCAGCTATCGTAAAAAACGGGAAAGAAATCATATCAAACGTAGTAGCCTCTCAAATTGAAAGCCATAAGCGCTTTGGAGGCGTTGTTCCGGAAATTGCTTCCAGACATCATGTTGAGCAAATCACTTTGGTCATAGAAGAGGCTTTTCGTAAAGCTGGCATGACGTATAGTGATATTGATGCGATTGCAGTCACTGAAGGTCCGGGACTGGTGGGAGCGCTTCTTATCGGAGTGAACGCTGCTAAAGCATTGAGCTTTGCGCATAACATTCCGTTAGTTGGCGTCCATCATATAGCCGGTCATATATACGCGAACCGTCTTGTAGAAGAAATCGTGTTTCCGGCACTGGCATTGGTCGTTTCAGGAGGCCATACGGAATTGGTTTATATGAAGGAGCACGGATCATTTGAAGTCATTGGAGAAACTCTCGATGATGCAGCAGGAGAAGCCTACGATAAAGTGGCGCGAACGATGGGACTGCCGTATCCGGGTGGACCGCAAATTGACAAGCTTGCTGAAAAAGGGAATGACAATATTCCGCTTCCTCGGGCATGGCTCGAAGAAGGCTCTTACAATTTCAGCTTCAGCGGGTTGAAGTCTGCGGTGATCAATACGCTTCATAATGCGTCTCAAAAAGGACAAGAGATTGCTCCGGAAGATTTGTCTGCCAGTTTCCAAAATAGCGTAATAGATGTCTTGGTGATAAAAACGGCCCGTGCGGCAAAGGAATATGGTGTCAAACAGGTCCTTTTAGCCGGAGGGGTAGCTGCAAACAGAGGCCTCAGAGCCGCATTAGAAAAGGAATTTGCCCAGCATGAGGGGATTACGCTTGTCATTCCTCCGTTAGCATTATGTACAGATAATGCTGCGATGATCGCTGCAGCTGGTACAATTGCTTTTGAGAAGGGCGTTCGCGGTGCATATGATATGAATGGCCAGCCTGGCCTTGAATTGACTTCTTATCAAAGTCTCACGACATAATGGCGTGAGGCTTTTTATCTGTTATTAACAGATAATTCTCAATTTATCCACATATCTGTTAGTAATTATGAAGATATCGATGGATAAAGGGCTGAAGACACTGTTAATAAAGTGGATAAATTCAGAATATTTTGTGGATAATGTGTATAAAGCGTTTACTTTGTTTGTTTATAAGGTTATTTTCTGTGGATAAAAAAGCACCTCTAAAAAGAGGTGCTTGACTTTTTTAATCTTCTTCTGTGGATAGTTCTTCCCATTCAGACAAAAGAGTTTCCAGCTCCTGATTGAGTTTCTCGGTGTCTGCATGGATGGCTTGTACCTTTTCATGGTCTTGATAGACTTCCGGATCACATAGCAATTCATCATTGTGACTAATGTTTTCTTCAATGGTTTGAACAGTGGTTTCAATTTCTTCAATCCGGCGGAGCCGTTGGCGCTCTTTCTTTTTCCATTCTTTTTCTTCCTCGTAAGAACGTTTGGAGTCAGACTTTACCGCAGCAGGCGTTTTTTCTATTTCCTCTTGCTGATTCATTTTCTCCAATTCAAGCTGCTCTATTTTTTTCTCCGTATAATAATCGTAATCTCCCAGATACTCTTCTATATGATTTGAAGAAAGCGCCAATACTCTTGTGGCGATTCTGTTAATAAAATATCTGTCATGAGAGACAAATAACAGTGTGCCTGGATAATCAATCAGCGCGTTTTCAAGAACTTCTTTGCTGTCTAAGTCCAGATGGTTCGTCGGTTCATCAAGGATGAGAAAATTAGCTTTTTGAAGCATTAGCTTAGCAAGGGCCAATCTTGCTTTCTCACCCCCGCTCAGTGAATGGACGGGTTTCAGTACATCATCTCCGGAGAATAAGAAATTGCCGAGACAAGTTCGGATTTCTTTCTCCGGAAGACCAGGGTACTCATCCCACAGCTCATCAAGGACGCGTTTAGAGGAAGTCAGTTCAGCCTGCTCCTGATCATAGTAGCCGACACTGACATTCGAGCCGTATGAGATTGTTCCTTGATCTGGCTTTAGGGTGTCCATTAATGTTTTCAGTAAAGTCGATTTACCGATTCCGTTAGGGCCGACAAGAGCGGCGCTTTCTCCTCTTGTGAGCATGAACGACACTTCTGTTAAAAGCGGCGGCTGGTTTTCATAGCTGATTGTGAGATCCTGAACGCGCAGGACTTCATTTCCGCTCTGTTTTGTAATATCAAAATGAAAGTTTGCGGATTTTTCATCGCCGAGCGGTTTTGACATGACTTCCATTCGCTCCAGCTGCTTTCGGCGGCTTTGCGCTCTTTTTGTGGTAGAAGCTCTCGCAAGATTTCGGTCTACGAAGTCTTGAAGCTTTGCGATTTCATCCTGCTGCTTTTCATACACTTTAAGATCTTTTTCATACTGCGCGGCTTTTTGGTCGAGATAAGCGCTGTAGTTGCCGTGATATTTTTTGCTTTCAGCTCTTGATACCTCGTATACTTGGTTTACTACTTTGTCCAAAAAGTAGCGGTCATGCGAAACGATGAGAATGGCGCCTGAATAGCCTTGCAAATAATGTTCAAGCCAGGTTAGCGTATCAATATCGAGATGGTTTGTCGGCTCATCGAGAATGAGCAAATCAGGCTGTGTTAACAGAAGCTTACCAAGGGCCAGCCTTGTTTTCTGACCCCCGCTGAGGCTTTGCACCTGTGTTGAATCGTCAAAATGGCTGAAACCAAGTCCGTGAAGCACAGATCTGACATCCGCTTCATATTGATAGCCGCCTTTATCTTTGAATTCCTGCTGAAGCCGGTCATAGGTTTTCATGATGCTTTCCAATTCACCAGGATCAGCTGCCGCCATTTTTTCTTCGATAGCCCGCATTTCCTTTTCCATTGCTTTTAAGTGGTCAAAAACAGTCAGTAGCTCTTCTTTTATGGTAAGCTTAGAATCCAAGCCCGTATGCTGGGCAAGATATCCCATTGTAATATCTTTCGGTTTAATGAGTTCGCCCTTTTCATACGAAAGCTGGCCTGCGATAATTTTAAGCAGCGTGGATTTTCCCGCGCCATTTCTTCCTACAATGGCGACGCGATCACGATTTCTGACTTCCAGCTTTATATTGTTTAAAATAGTATCAGCACCAAATGATTTGGATAGCTGATTAACTTGTAAGATCATCATATTATTTCACCTCTGCTATAATAAGTTAAGTGTAGCTTATGAACCAGAAGTCAGCAAACAATACATTGGCTGAATAAGACATAGAGAAGAAAATAGTGTATGATCTGTTTAAGGAGAGTTTTAATATGAATGGATTTTCTCATTTTAATGAACAGGGCAGAGCCCAGATGGTGGACATCAGCGAAAAATCTTCGACTGTCCGTACTGCGGCGGCTGTTTCAAGCGTACACATGAAAAATGAAGTGTACGAGAAAATACAAAGTCATGATATCGGCAAAGGAGATGTACTGGCTGTTGCGCAGGTGGCAGGCATTATGGCCGCAAAGCAAACGTCGAATATCATTCCGATGTGCCATCCGCTTTCACTGAGCGGGGTAGATATATCGTTTGACTGGAAAATAAAAGAAGCAGAAGTTATACTTCATATAAAAGCACAGGTCAAAACGAAAGGGAGTACAGGTGTGGAAATGGAAGCGCTCACTTCTGCATCGGTGTGCGCTCTTACCGTTTACGATATGTGCAAGGCCCTTGATAAGGGAATGGTCATCGGCCCTACTTTCTTGCTGGAGAAGACAGGCGGGAAAAACGGTGACTTTAAAAGAGAACTATCCGAGTATAATGTGGAGGACCAAAAATGAATAAGGATCAATCAAAAATTCCGCAGGCGACGGCAAAACGGCTGCCGCTTTACTATCGCTTTTTAAAGAATCTGCATGCGTCAGGAAAACAGCGTGTATCATCCGCTGAACTCAGTGATGCCGTAAAGGTTGATTCTGCCACGATTCGCAGGGATTTTTCCTATTTTGGAGCTCTTGGCAAAAAAGGATATGGATATAATGTGGATTATTTGCTTTCATTTTTCCGAAAAACGCTTGATCAGGATGAGATGACAGACGTCATCTTGATTGGTGTGGGGAACTTGGGAACGGCATTTCTTCACTATAATTTCACAAAAAATAATAACACAAAAATTTCTATGGCTTTTGATATAAATGAGAGTAAAATAGGAACTGAGGTAGGCGGCGTGCCTGTCTATAACCTTGATGACCTTGAACAACACGTAAAAAATGAATCAGTTGCCATTCTTACAGTGCCAGCAGTTGCCGCTCAATCCATTACAGACAGATTGGTCGCGTTAGGAATCAAGGGAATCCTTAATTTTACGCCGGCCCGTTTGAATGTGCCGGAACACATTCGAATTCATCATATAGATTTAGCTGTAGAGCTTCAGTCACTGGTTTATTTCTTGAAGCATTATTCAGTTTTAGAGGAAATCGAATAGAGGGAAAGGAGGAGCCCAAATATGCCGATCGGTCCTGGAAGCCTTGCTGTTATCGCAATCGTTGCTCTGATCATCTTCGGTCCCAAAAAGCTGCCTGAACTGGGGAAAGCTGCTGGAGACACACTTCGTGAATTCAAAAATGCTACTAAAGGATTAACGAGTGATGACGAGGAAAAAAAGAAAGAAGATCAGTAAGTTAGGATGACACGAATGAAAGTGAATCAAATGTCGCTGCTGGAACATATTGCTGAGCTTCGAAAACGATTGCTGGTTGTGGCACTGGCATTTGTCGTTTTCTTTATCGCAGGATTTTTTTTAGCGAAGCCCATGATTGTTTATTTGCAAAAAACGGATGAAGCGAAGGAGCTTACGCTTAATGCGTTTAATCTGACAGACCCGCTTTTTGTGTTTATGCAATTCGCGTTTATCATCGGGATTGTCCTAACCTCGCCGATTATTCTTTATCAGCTTTGGGCTTTTGTGAGTCCAGGCCTCTATGAGAAAGAGCGCAAAGTAACGCTCAGCTACATTCCGATCTCTATTTTGCTGTTTTTAGCGGGC
>NZ_JAVAXX010000281.1:0-8061 GCF_042709275.1 Bacillus sp. LR_5
TCAGTGTCAAGAGGTAAATGTTTTTATTTATCTCACGTGACGACTTTTATAATGTAACATAGGCTTGCCATATCCGTCAACCTTTTTTACGAAAAAATTCTTTTTATTTTTCCGCGGCATTTTCCGCATCTGTATCTGTCAGGATTCATGGCACGCTTCTTTATATACTGTTGGCCGCACGCCGTACAGATATACATATAAGTTTTTTTGTTTTCTGTTTTTTTCTTAAGGGGTGTACAGAACCTTGGCGCGTTGACCTGCTGCAGCAACACTCGAAAATCTCTGTCTCTGTGCTTGTACCCCTTTCCTTCAAGGTGAAGATGATAATGGCAGAGCTCGTGCTTAATGATGCCGATCAGTTCCTCCCTGCCATGTTCAATCAGATATTTTCTGTTCAATTCAATGTTATGGGAGGTTAACAGGTACCTTCCGCCCGTGGTTTTAAGCCTGTCATTAAAAAGCGCCTGATGGCGGAACGGCTTGTTAAAATACGTTTCGGAAATATCCTCTGTCAGCTTTTGAAGCTCTTTGTTATCCATGGTGCACCTCACTTAAAAAACATTGAACGGGACAATTCACCGTTCGCATACAATATGGTAATCACCGTCCCTCATATGATAAAAGCTGAGGAGGAATGAGCCTATGCCAAATTGGCTTAAAAAACAGATGCAAAAAGCGTTCCTTGAAAAAGATAATTACCAAATTAAACTGCTGAATCAATGCTGGTATTTTTATAGGAAAAAACACTGCTCGTAAGCAGTGCTTTTATTTTACCATAGACAGCGATACTCTGCCTTTTTGTACATCTACGCCGTCAACCCAAACCGTTACAATATCGCCGACGGATACGACATCAAGAGGATGCTTGACGAATTGATTGCTGAGTTTTGAGATATGCACAAGCCCGTCTTGTTTGACTCCGATATCAACAAACGCTCCGAAGTCCACTACATTGCGCACGGTGCCCTGCAGCTCCATTCCCTCTTTCAAATCTTCCAGCTGAAGGACGTCTGTTTTCAGCAAAGGCTTAGGCACCTCATCGCGAGGATCGCGTTCCGGCCTTGTCAGCTGTTCACAAATATCTTTCAGGGTGATTTCTCCGATTCCCAGCTCTTGTGCCGTTTCAGAAAGCGCCAGCTGATTGATTTTATCCTTCAATTCCGCCGTGCCGATTTGTTCTGTTGAAAGGCCGAGCTTTTTCAATAGTGCTTTTGTTTCTTTATAGCTTTCCGGGTGGATGCCTGTTCTGTCCAAAGGCTCTGTCCCTTCCTGCACTCTTAAGAAACCGATACATTGCTCATAGGTTTTCGCACCGAGTCTCGGGATGTCCTTCAGTTCTTTTCGATTCGAAAACTTACCGATTTCCTCACGTTTTTTGACAACGTTGCCTGCGACAGACTTCGATAATCCCGCTACATATTGAAGCAGCGCGGCGGATGCTGTGTTGACGTTTACTCCCACCTGGTTAACAACAGTTTCGACGACGAACCGCAGAGATTCATTTAAGCGTTTTTGGCTGACATCATGCTGGTACTGTCCGACACCAACAGATTTCGGATCGATTTTCACGAGTTCCGCCAGCGGATCTTGAAGTCTTCGCGCAATAGATACGGCACTGCGCTCTTCAACCTGAAGCTCAGGGAATTCTTCTCTGGCAAGCTCAGAAGCCGAATATACGCTTGCTCCCGCTTCATTAACGATCACATAATAAATTTTCCGCGGCATGTCCTTCAGTACATTGACGATGAATTGCTCTGTTTCTCTTGATGCCGTGCCGTTTCCAATCGCCACCATCTCGACTTGATGCTGCTCGAGAATCGCTTTGACTTTTTCATGGGCTTCTTTTGTTTTGTTGACCGGCGCATGCGGATAGATGACATCAATATTCAAGACTTTTCCGGTCTCATCTGATACAGCAAGCTTACAGCCAGTTCGGAACGCTGGGTCAACACCGAGAACGGTTTTGCCTTTCATCGGCGGCTGCAGAAGAAGCTTTCTCAAGTTCTCAGAAAAAATGTGAATTGCCTGTTCATCCGCTTTTTCTGACAGCTCTTTTCTGATTTCACGCTCTATTGCCGGCTGGATCAGCCTTTTATAGCTGTCTTCAATCGTTTCCTGCAAAATCTCTTTTACGGACGTTGATCGGTTTTTGATGATTTGTTTTTCTAAATACGCCTTAATGTGATCCGCAGGCGGTTCGATAGACACCTTTAAAATGTCTTCTTTTTCGCCGCGGTTCATCGCCAGCACCCTGTGCGGAACGACTTTTGCAATTGGCTCTTCATACTCGTAATACATTTCATACACATTTTTCTCGTCTGTGTCTGCCGATTTTCCGGCTGCAGACTTAATGCTTCCTCTTTTAAAGGTTTCCTGGCGAATCCACTTTCTGAAACTCGGCTCGTCTGAGATTTGTTCCGCAATAATATGCTTGGCGCCTTCAATCGCTTCTTCCCGTGTGAACACTTCTTTTTCTTCGCTGATGTATTGATCTGCGGTTTGTGCCAGACGGTTATCTCGCGGAAGTGTCAGGATATAGTCAGCAAGCGGCTCGAGGCCTTTGCTTTTTGCGACTGTCGCCTTTGTTTTGCGTTTTTGTTTATACGGGCGGTAAAGGTCTTCCACTTCCTGAAGCTTCACCGATTGCTCAATTTTTCGCTTTAAGTCATCTGTTAATTTATCCTGCTCTGCAATGAGCCGGATGACTTCTTCTTTTCGCTGATTCAGGTTTTGTATGTATTGCCAGCGTTCAGAAATCGTCTGAATCTGAACCTCATCCATTGACCCCGTCTGCTCTTTTCGGTACCGGGCGATAAACGGGACTGTGTTGCCGTCCTCAAGCAGGCGGATGACACTTTCAACGTATTTTTGTGACAAACCTATTTCTTTCGCAATTTGCTGTTTTAAAAGGGCTGACGTTTCCATGTAACCAAAGCCTCCAATTTTGTCGTTCTTTCTCTAGTGTATCAAAAACCGAAAAAAACACATAAAAAAAGACAGCTGGTGCTGCACGTCTTTATTCATTTTTCAAAAGAAGATTTCTGGCTGTTTTCAAACACACATCGCGCAAAAAAAGAAGCCGGATGTCCAGCTTCTTTTTTTTGATCTCTTAGGACAGCTGTCCAAGAATATAGGTCAGATCATCTTTTCTCGATGTCGTATACATTTTCAGCGAATTTGATATTTCTTCTACCGATTGGCCTTTTTTCAAATGGGAGCGGATGTCGGGCACGTTGAGTCCATCTGTATGTATAATGAACCTTGAACCCTTTTCATAGGTGGCTGTGTGCGTTTTGTATTTTTGCGGCTTGCCTGATAAATAGCCTGAAATCGGCAGAGGATAAAAGCTTTCACCAGACGGGGAATGCAGAATAAAACGTACGTTTCCGACAGAGCAGTACGTAAACTGCCTTTGTTCAAAATTGATTTTCAGGATAGATGCTGTAGCGCCTCTTTTGTTTTTCATCGCCTGATTACAGCGTTCGATAATGCTTTGTACATCTTCATTCGCATAGTTTTCCACTAAGTCTTTGATGGCTGCAGAAGATTCGTTGGCAAGCGATCCGCTTCCAAGTCCGTCAGCTACCGCACAAATTAACTCCTTATCATCAGCTTTCATAAAAAAGCTGTCGCCGCAAATCGATTTTCCTTCTTTATTCAGTTGGTATACAAGAGTTTGAATATGCTCGTTTTCTTCAACCTGGATCATTACATTAACTCCATCGAGGGATCTTCAATCAAGGCCTCTCTGAGCTTCTTCACAGCTTTGCGCTGCAGACGCGAGACGTGCATTTGAGATATACCGAGAATGTCCCCAGTTTCTTTTTGGCTTTTGTTTTGAATATACGTAAGGTCTATGATTTGTTTTTCACGGTCAGAAAGGACGTGAAGCACGCTTTGCAGCATCATTTGCTGGTTGACCCGCTCATATCCGTCCTCCTGTGATCCGACGATATCAAGAATCGTGACGGTGCTTCCGTCCGCATCCGCTTCAATGCTGTGGTCAACGGATAAGGCTTGATAGCTTTTGCCCATTTCCATCGTTTCAAGAACCTCTTCTTCTGAAACATCGAGGAATTCGGCAATCTCTTCTACTTTCGGTGACCTTTGTGTTTCAGTCGTCAGCTGATCAACCGCCATTTTGATTCTTGGACCCAGTTCTTTAATCCGTCTTGGCACATGAACGCTCCACGTTTTATCTCTGAGGAAACGTTTAATTTCACCGATGATTGTCGGAATGGCAAAAGCTTCAAACGATTTGCCGACGACGGGATCGTATCGCTTAATCGCGCCGAGAAGCCCGATCATGCCGACCTGACGGAGATCCTCGTGAAAGCTTTTGCCTTTTGAATATTTTTTCGCAAGCATATCAACAAGATTTGTATACACCTGCACAAGCGTTTCTTGCGCCTGTTCATCTTGATTCGTTTGGTAATCGCTTATGAGCCGATCGACTTCATCCTTAGTTAGTTTCGTAGTTTTTGATGGTTGTGTCATGATCAACTCGCTCCCCATTTAAATACTTTGTCATCGCTACGGTGACGCCGGAGTGGTTTTGCACTCTGACTTCATCCATGAGCGTTTCCATTAAATATAGACCGAGCCCTCCTTCTGATAATTGATCAACTGTGTGCGAAGGTGTGTACGGCCCTAGATCCTGCTGCTTTTGATCGAAATCAAAGCTGTCTCCTTCATCCGCCACAATGACCTCTAAACGGTCTTCGAACACACCGAATCGGATTGACACTTCCCCATTTTTATCTTCTTTGTAAGCGTGCTGAACTGCATTTGTACACGCTTCACTTACTGCGATTTTCAGATCTTCAATTTCATCGTACGTATAACCCATTCTGCTCGCGACGCCTGACAGTGTCAGCCTTATAATCCCTACATATTCAGGTTGGGCCGGCACTTTCATTTCGATGTAATCTGCGTTATTCTTCATTGCACTCCACCTTCTGACTTTGCAGAAATATCAATGATGTCCTTCAAGCCTGTAATGTCAAACAGACGGATCAGCCGCTCAGAAAGATTTTCAAGTTTCAGCGAACCGCCTTGTTTTTTGACTGTTTTAAAGATGCCTACAAAAACGCCGAGTCCGGTACTGTCCATGTAGCTGACATCTTTCAGGCAAATTCTTAAATCAGCGCCTTGTTCTGCCAGAGGAACGAGCTTCTCTCTGAGCACCGGAGCTGAATATACATCTATTTCTCCTGCAATGTTTACTTGTATATCATTCTCGTTTTGCTTCACATCAACATTTATATTCATTCGTATCACCTCAAATTTTCCTTCAAATCACTAATTGTCTTATACCCCCGGCTGGCTGATGCTAAACCTTTCTTCGCAAAACAATTAACGTAAAATCATCATGAAGCTGAAAGTCCTGCAATTTGAGGAGGCTGTCATAAATGTTTTTGACCATTTCCTGCGCGGAGGAACACATATGTTCCTCAATAAGCTTTTGCAGATCAGGGCGCTCCAAGAAACCGTTTTCCGTTCTGCATTCTGTGACGCCGTCAGAAAATAAAACAATCATATCGTCCTTATCGAGATGCTGATCGAATTGTTTGTAGTCATAATCCTGTGAGATGCCGAGAACGAGTCCTTTAGCCTCTAAATCGTAAAAGGTGTTGTCTTTTTGAGAATAATAGAATCCCGGTTCATGTCCCGCTGAAGCATATGTAAATTGATGTTTGTCCATATTGTAATTTGCATAAAACATCGTTATAAACATACTGGCATCAACGTTTTGTTCAACAACCCGGTTTAAATTTTTCAGCACCTGAGAAGGATGAATGCCCGTTTCCGGCAAAGAGTCCATCGCATATTTGATCATGGACATACAAAGAGCCGCCGGAATGCCTTTTCCGATCACATCCGCGATTGCGATATTAATGGAATCCTTGTCTTTGACAAAGTGGTAATAATCACCGCTCATCTGTTTAGCGGGCACACTGATGGCGCCGATATCCAGCGCTTCTTCCTGCGGAATCTTTGTTCCGAGCAGCGTCTGCTGGACATTTGCCGCGATTTCAATTTCTGATTTGATTTCCTGCTGTATCCCCCTGAGGGTTTGATGCTCCTGATAAGCCATTCCATATCCAATCATGACTTCTATTAAAAAATCCAGCGAATGAAAAACATCTTCCGGGAGACTCGGATACAGCTCCTTCAGCACTTTTCGGTGAATGCTGATGATTTCTTCCGGAGGAATTTGATGCTCGATTGTTTTTCGGCTGAATTTTTGGGCTTGATATAAAGATGTTTCTGTTAATTCGGCTATATATCGACTAAGCAGCTGATGATACCGCTGCTCAATAACCTCCCTAAAATCCACTTTCTTACCTCCTACCGAAGCCATTTAATGGCTTGTATCTCTGTTCCTTCCCCCGCTACGGAATTTAAACTGAATTCATCCATCAGCCTTTTCACGCCGGGAAGTCCCGCCCCGAGTCCGCCAGACGTTGAAAATCCGTCTTCCATGACCTTGCGGATATCAGGAATTCCCGGTCCTTGGTCTTCCGCTATGATTTTCAGGCCCTTTTTTCCTCTGTCAGAGACCTGTTCAATTCCAATCTGGCCTTTACCGGCATATAAATAAATGTTCCTGGCTAATTCTGAAATAGCCGTTGTAATTCTAGCCTGGTCTACCGTGCCGAAACCCAGTTCTTTTGCAACGTTTCGTCCCAGTTGTCTGGCGGCCACAATATCCCATTCTGTCATGATCTTTACACAGGATTGGTCGTTCATTCGCTATTCCCCCAATTCCCGCTTCAATGTCTCAAGCCCCTGCTCTAAGTCGAGCGCAGTTTCAATTTCCTCAAGTGCGATTCCGAGTTCAATCAGCGTAACTGCCACAGCAGGCTGAATTCCCGTTAAAACCACTTTTGCGCCCATTAGTTTAGACATCGTGATCACGTCGCCCAGCACTTTAGCGATAAAGGAATCAATCATGTCCACAGATGTAAGGTCAATGACAACTCCGTTAGCGCCTGTTTCGTATATTTTATTTAATAAGTCTTCTTGAAAGGTTAATGCAGTTTGGTCATCGAGTTCCCATTGAATGGACACTAATAAGCAATTATACAGTTTCAAGATCGGGATTTTCGGATGTCTCAAAATGTTATTCCCCCAATGAAACAATTTTTCGATCTGTCATTTCCAAAGCCGTTTGAATTCCTTTTTGCAGGGTATTCTTAGTTATAACTTGGGATAAATCGATCCCCAGGTTAACGATGGTCTGAGCAATTTCCGGACGGATTCCGGCGAGCAGGCATTTCGCTCCGACAAGCCTTACCGCTTCTGACGCTTGAATAATATGATGGGCAACCATCGTATCAACGACCGGCACGCCCGTAATATCGATTAACACGACTTGAGACCGATGTTTGACGACGCCGTTAAGAAGATTTTCCATAATTCGTTTAGCACGTTCGGTATCAATTGTTCCGACAAGCGGCATCACGGTAATGTTTTCAAACACCGGGATGAGCGGAGCTGATAACTCCTGCAGCGCGATTTTTTGCAGGGATACTGTTTTCTCCCATGAGATTGAGTATTGGTTAAAGATTTCTGTATTAATCGGACTGAAAAAGCGGTCGATCTGCCAGATTAATTCCGTACTCTCTTGATCTGGCAATCTCTTATCGTTCATTTTCGTGTAGAGACGCTTCCAGAATTCAGCCAGCGCCGTAGCCAAAAACTTCAAAGAAAGCCCTATTTGAACGGCTCTAAGCGCCAGTTCGCTAATTTGGCTTTCAGCAGCGCTGTCATCCTTAACAGATGAGAGAAGAATGTCGATATACTCTTTAGATATATTTTCATACACTTGGTCAGTCAGCTGATATGATTCTTGTTCGCTTAATTCTTTTAGTGTGTCAGTCCACAGTTGGAGCAGTTCATTTTGATTCTCGGCAATGAACTGGTATACAGTCTGATTCGACATCAAATTCGCTTACCTCCCAATAAAAAACAACATATTTTTTTACGTTATTTCACTATTATATCGTTTATGTTTTTTGAAAACAAAAAAAGTTGCTCTATTTGAGCAACCTGCAC